>DASRZP010000098.1 GCA_035686305.1 Thermodesulfovibrionales bacterium
GAGCAGAATCCGGTACGGGCAAAGATGGTAAAGAGGGCGGAGGATTATCCGTTGTCAAGTGCAAGGGCGCATATAACAGGCAAAAGGGACGAGATATTGGGAGAAGAACTCTTTGAGGAGGGGCAGAGAAGAGATTATCGAGAAATGCTGTGTACGAGACTTTCAGAAGAAGTGGTGCAGGGAATCAGATATTCAACGAAAACTGGCAGGCCGTATGGTCTAAGAACGTTCATAGAAACTATGGAGAAGAAACTTCAGAAGAGGTTTATTCTAAGGTCGCCGGGAAGACCGAAGAAAGGAAAAGGGAAATAGAGGATGTGTCCCCAATTAGCCTTCCAAGTTCAAGACATAATAATCGCAAATTACACGAGCTGGCTCGACTCTCATGGCGGAGTGAGACCCAGAAATCCTGATTCTTTACATTGCTCCATCGTCCAATCCAATTTGCTAGATCACAAAGACAAGTGGTCTATAATTACTGGTAGGCTCTAACCATTGCCTGCACCAGGACGCGGCTACATCGCGGCAGTGAGACATACGTTGGTCGCGAAATGAAAGGCATAATATGGCAATAGTAATCAAAAACGGAGTCAAAGGGAAAGTCTGCTCTACATGTCGCAAGTGGAAACAGCTAGACGACTTCCCGACAGACCGCACTCACGGCTCTACACAGGGCGGTCGTCATTGCAGATGTAAAGAATGCCATCGCACTAAAGCGAGATTAAAGAGACTGCAAGACTCATGATGTCTCACCTGCGCGTTGATACGACTATATGCAAACTTATGAAAGCATAGAACCCCTTTCTAACGGCGACATACGACTGAACCCGGCAGCATATTGTCCAATTACGTTATATAATGCTCCTATCGATCTCGCACGCAGGATTCAAGGTTTTTTTGATTTTAGAAGTTCTCGGGATCCGAAAGAAAGCCTCCGTTTACTATTTATGTCTGAGAGTGTAAAAATTCGAGAAGTGGACGCTATGGTACGAGGAGAAGGCTCCTGTCTCGCCGAATATGAGATAGATACAACGCTCATTTTAGATCATCACGCAAAGGACAAGACCCTACTTTTTAAACTGAGCAAGAAGTTCACACCCGAACTGATGGATGTTTACTTTCAGGAGATACGATACTCCGATTATGTGAGAAGCCTAGATGCGGGTCATAGATTATTGCCACATTACGAAAGGCTCCTTCAACTCGGATTGGCTGTCACAGGAAGCGACATCCCATTCCACTTGGCAGCGGCTTCCCTTGGAAGGGACCGACTATACGCCATCTGTAAGCAATTCAACATGAAGGGGAAAAGAAAAACATTAGAGACAGCCGCACTCCTTTGTGCTAATCCAGAAGCGAAGAAAATCATAGAGTCAACTATCAATATGGAGCGCTGTTTTATGGTAAGACAAACACCAGAGACAGAGCTCGCGGTCATATTCTACGAGTATGCGTCTGCGCTGGCCGAACTCTTTTTTATAGTGTATGCTTCCTACTTTTACAGAGCACAGGCAATTAATCGAGCAGAGGACGCCTATCGCATGAAGTCTATCGAGGGACTCCGGTATCACGCATTGGATTGCAAATTCAGCGAATGTCGGACGCGCGAAGGAAAGATATATGCGCCTGAGCTGGCGCGGACTCTTATATTTAAGCCAGGATGCCGATGCGATCTGCGCCCATACAATAGTAAATGGGAACAACATTAGGCGGGGCCAAGTCAAACACAATGACTCCAACCATGCCGTCGAGAGGGTCGCTGAAAGATGCGCCCCTCACGGCGGCGTTCGGCGACACAGCATTCCGCTGGAGGAGGTGATGTATGGCAGAAGCAAGCTCACGTCTAGAAGGGAGTCCCGTGCAAGCGTTCAGCCCAAGAGGCCGTTTCTTCACCGACCAGACATTCCACTTCGAAACTCTTCGGAACGCGGGCTACGCCTTCTCCCAATGTGCCGATCTTGGCGAGATGCTGGAGACGACGAAGCAGATTCCTGAAGGCGATCTGGAGAGCTGGTACACCGCATGGGCAGCGACTGCCGATCGCGTGGAGGCATTGGCCGCACGTACCCAGGATACGCTCAGCAAGGGTGGCGCCTACATGCGCGCGTCTACCTACCAGCGCTTGGCCGAGTTCCTGTTGCCGCCCGATGATCCCAGGCGCCCGGCATCGCTCGACAAGGCAGTCCGCTGGTTCTTGCAAGGTCTGGAGGCATTAGGCGTTCGCTACGAGTCCTTCTCAGCGCGATACGACAACGGACGGTTGCGCGCGCTGTATCTGCCAGGCCCGGCAGGATCCGAGCAAAAGCCACTGATCGTAGCCATCGGAGGGTACGACTCGATCCTCGAGGAGAAGTATCCCGTGATCGGCAAGGCAGCGCTTGAGCGTGGCTATTCCGTGTTGCTCTACGAAGGGCCCGGCCAGGGTGAGCCGCTGCGCAAGTACGGCTTGAAATTTACCCCGGAGTGGGAGAAACCGACTGCCGCGGTGCTGGATGAATTCCTGCGCACCCATAACAAGCCGTCGAAGATTGTACTTTTTGGGATGAGCATGGGCGGCTATCTTGCACCGCGCGCCGCTGCCTTCGAAGCACGCATCGACGGCGTGGTGGCGTACGACGTGTGCTTCGATCTTCATGAGGCTGCAGCGCGGACCTTCGGGGCCGTGCAGCAGAATCCCCTCGCGCTGAAAAATGCAGGCGTGTCCTGGGCCTACCACAACGCGCTTTGGACCATGGGAACCACGACCCCCGACGATACCCTAGAGGCGTTCTCGCATTTCAAGCTCGCTCCCATTGCCGATCGCATCCGGCAGGACGTTTTGATTCTGGCTGGCACGGAAGACCACTTCATTCCCTTCCACCAAGTAGAGGACTTCGAAAAGTCGCTGGTCAACGCGCGCAGCGTCACCACTCGCATCTTTGATCGGCCTTCGGGTGGCGGCGAGCACTGCCAGTGCGGCACCACCTCGCTGGTCCATGCGGCCGTGTTCGACTGGCTGCTGCAGAGGTTCCCCGTTGTTTCACAGATTTAAGCTGCAAAGTCGCCCGTCGAGAAGCGGTGGATTTCGAGAAGGCGCAAGGGGGACATGCAAGATTCCAGGCCGAACAAGGCGCTGCAGCAGACAGGCCGGCGATTACGCTCATAGGAGGTGCCTCGTCCTCCCTAGCCGGCCTGCCGCTGAGCTTGGGCGTTAAAAGTAATAATGAAATTAAAAACTAATCAGCTTTATCGTCGGGTGACGACATGAAGAAACTGAAAGCATGGCATAAATCTTCAATCGCAATCCTAATTACAATCTCAATCATTGCCTTGTTCGGTCCCGTGAAACAGCTACTTGGTCTGGCAATGGTCTATATCATCGTGATCCCCACCCTTTACTTGATCGAAAGAAAGACAAAATTAATACTTTGGCAGGAAAGACTTGTTGTGTCTCTAATGGTCTTCCCAATCCTGTCCTTCTTCATGCCATCCGACGACGGTCTTTATCTATTCCTTGGGTCATTGATATTTACCGCAATCATTATCATTAGCGAAAAGTGGCAAAACAAAGACAAAGAAATCAGACCAGAATGGGAAGACGATAATTCAGAGAAAGGCAACTGAACAGAGATAAAGGCAAGCAAGAATGAAGACAAGAACAACTCAGCTTTTAACAATCTGCTCCAGGCGACGCGGGATTAGCCGCTTTTCGTTTTCAGTTTTAGCGTGGTTGCCCCGCGCCCCTGAGCATGGACGTTGGACGAAAAGATAAATTAAGAACATAACCGAGGGGGGAACAATGAAAGAGATCAATGTCGATGCATTGACGGAAAAAGCAAAGAAGTTTGGCGGCAACGGAAAAAAGATTGTCATATCCATTGCGGCGCTTATCATTCTCTGGATTGCGGTCAGGGGACTGAACCCATTTGTTTTAGTCGGAGCGGGAGAGCGTGGCGTCGTGCTGAATTTCGGGGCCGTGCAACAGGATGTGCTCGGCGAAGGTTTGCATTTACGTGTCCCGGTGATGCAGAAAATAGCCTTGGTAGATGTGCGTATTCAGAAGTCCCAGACCGACGCAGAATCTGTTTCAAAGGATCTTCAGGATACAAAATCGGTTGTTGCTGTCAATTATCACGCATCTCCTGATAAGGTTAACAAGATATATCAGAACATTGGCACTGAATTTAAGGACCGCATAGTGGACCCCGCAGTTCAGGAAGTCGTGAAGGCTATAACCGCGCGCTACACAGCGGTAGAACTGATCACGCAGCGCGAGAAGGTGCGTAATGAGATAAAAGACCTGCTCAGGCAGCGTCTGATTACCTATGACATCATAGTGGACGATTTTTCTATCGTGAACTTCAGATTTTCACAGCAGTTCGAGGCCGCCATCGAGGCGAAACAGACTGCGGAACAGCTTGCCTTCAAGGCCCAGCGCGACCTTGAGAGGATCAAGATCGAGGCTGACCAGAAGATTGCTAGCGCAAAGGCAGAAGCCGAGTCACTGCGGTTACAGAAAGAGAATGTTACTCCCCAATTGATACAACTGAGAAAAATCGAGGCCTCTATCAAGGCGATTGAAAAATGGGATGGACACATGCCCAAAATTACCTCGGGTGCCGTGCCGTTTATCGATATGAAGTCTCTCGAAGACAAATAAGTTAATAGGATATGATAGGGCAAGTACGGGAGGGCAAGTACGTTGCCGATTCAAACAACTTATTAAGCTATGCCGAAGCAGCAAGAGAGTTCCAACCAGGCGCACAAGCCGCCAAGCGGCTTAGCTTGTTGTTACTTTCTTTTGAAAATCTTCACTGTTGCAGATTCTTGAACCACGTTTGTTCGTCGGTGGAGTCAACAGGCCCGAGCACCTCGCCGAGGCATGGGGAAGATGCACGTCATGGTACATCCAGAAACAACGACAGTATGGTTCTATTAAGCAGGCCCTGAAAAAAACTTCGGATAACATGTTTTGTTCCGATAATATTCCTGATGGCGTTTCGGATTTCTTCACAGTGAGGACTCGGTGCAGACCTTGAATTACTTGCCTTACTCGATGCGCCTCTCCGCGATTACGCACCGGAAGACTTCATTGACAAGAGCACTGCAAAGAACTGCAAGATGCTCGCAGAGAGCACAAACACATGCCAGATTGCATGGTGATATGGCAGCCTTTTCCACAGATAGAAGACGACACCTGCGGTGTAGACAACTCCACCTGCCACAAGGAGTGATAGGGCCTTGGCGGGAATAGAGGCTGCCAATTGTTTGATTGCAACAACCGCCGCCCATCCCATCGTCAGGTAAAGGATGAGTCTCACGTAGGAGAGATGTCTCAGAGGGGTGAGTTGAAGCACGATACCGACCATTGCAAGGACCCAGACAAAACCGAAGAGAGACCAGCCCCAGACCCCCTGCAGATTGATCAGGGTGAAGGGCGTATAGGAACCCGCGATGAGAAGATAGATTGATGAATGATCCAGTACCCTGAGAACGCTCTTTGCCTGCCGGTTTTGAATGCTGTGGTAGAGGGTGGATGAGGTAAAGAGGAGTATGAGCGTAGCGCCATAGATGCCACAACTCACGACATGACGAACGCCTCCGAAAACGGTTGCATGCTCAACAAGGATTCCCAGCCCCACGAAGGCCAAGACCGCCCCGATCCCATGTATGATGCTGTGGGCTATTTCTTCTGCGATGCTGTAATTCATGGGATCCTGGTCCGCCGTGACAAACCGGTATACACGTACAATAGCACGGTGGCTGCACGGTGTCAATTGAGAGAACGGTTTGAACTTCTCGGTGAGGCCTTGGGAAGAGATCAGGCATTCGAAAGGAGCAACGATTTCATGGAATCGTCGGTCCTGAAGTAGTTGCGGCTCCGGTTAGCTTTTCTCTCTCGCCTTATCAATGATTTTTGCACAGACTTCCTCTTGAGTGAGGCCATCGCATTCGATCGTTATGTCCGCATACTTCTTGTACAGAGCGTAGCGTTCGTAGAACAGGTCGGCAAAATCCTGGTCCGGCCTTTTTGCGAGACCTCTCGTGCGGTAGTCATGAACCCGTGATTCCAGTGTGGGCAAGTCCACATCGAGAAAGATGACAAGCCCGCCTGACTTGAGGTGTGCCATGGCACGATCGCTGTAAACGGCACTGCCGCCCGTGGCAATGACGTGTTTTTGAACGGAAATCCCAAGCAAAACGTCTTCCTCTATTTTCTGGAGAATAGCGTATCCATCTCTGTCGACAATATCCTGCAATGTGCGTTTTTGTGATGTCTGAATGAGCAGATCCGTATCCACGAAGTCACGTGATGTCTGCTTCGCCAGAATGACGCCGACGGTGCTCTTGCCTGCGCCCGGCATTCCGATTAAGACCAGATTTGAACGTGTTTGTGTCATGACTCTCGAAGGCCGACAGTCCCAGGGAGACAAAGAAAGCGTTGGAGAAGCAATCTCTTTCCTATTGGATTCTCACTGTCAGTTTGGAAAGGCGTTCTGCGGCAAGCGCAGTTCCTCAGTTTCTCAAGCTTGTAACTGTCGATGGCAGCCGACCGCCGCGCCGCATGAAATTCCTTGCCGAATAGGGGTTCACGCTCATAACGGGTGCAGTGCCCAATAACCCGCCGAACTCCAACAAATCACCAGCCTTCTTGCCGGGCACGGGTATCAGGCGCACGGCGGTAGTCTTGTTGTTGACGATACCAATCGCCAGTTCATCGGCGATGATGGCGGCAATTGTCTCTTCAGGGATGTCACCAGGAATCGCAAACATGTCCATCCCGACAGAACAAACCGCTGTCAGGGCCTCCAGTTTCTCCAGGCTCAATGCACCTCGCTTGACTGCTTCAATCATGCCGGCGTCCTCACTCACAGGGATGAATGTGCCGCTCAGACCTCCGATGTTGCCGCTAGCCATAGCGGCCCCTTTCTTCACCGCATCCATCAAGAGGGCTATAGCTAACGTAGAGCCGTGCGCACCTATGTGTTCAATGCCAAACGCTTCTACCACGTTGGCTACGGAGTCTCCGTGCGTTGTCGTGGATGCCAGGGAGATATCAACGATGCCGAAGGGGATGTCAAGCTTCTGCGCCAGTTCGCGACCGATCAGTTCTCCTGCCCGGGTGATTTTGAACACCGTACGCTTGATGACCTCGGACAACTGGGTTAGATCGCAATCGGGGTTTTTCTCGACCACACTCCGTACCACTCCTGGGCCGCTGATCCCGATATTCAGCGTAACATCCGGCTCTCCAACCCCATGGTAAGCGCCGGCCATGAATGGGTTGTCCTCCGGTGCGTTCACGAAGGCCACGAACTTGGCGCACCCGATACCGTCCCGAGTGCGGAGCGCGGTTTCCTTGAGCATAGACCCAAGGAGGTTTATGGCATCAAGGTTCAGGCCGGCGTGTGTGGAACCAACGTTAAGGAAAGCGCACACCCGCTGTGTGAGCGCCAGCACCTCCGGCAATTCTGCAACGAGCATCGAATCGGCCCGTGTGAGCCCCTTTTGCACTAACGCGCCGAAACCACCGATAAAATCAATGCCGGCATCACCGGAGGCACGGTCGAGCGTCTGCGCCATGCGTACGTACTTTTCGGGAGTACAGTGGGTCTCCATGAGCAGGCTGACCGGTGTGACCGCGATCCTCTTATTGACGATGGGAATGCCGTATTTGATCTCTAACTGGTGCGCCTGCCCCATCAGAGACCGTGCATAACCGTTGATCTTGCGGTAGACCTTCTCTTCAAACGCAGGGAAATCCGAATCGATGCAGTCTTTAAGATTAATCCCCAGTGTCGTTGTACGGATATCGAGATTTTGATGGAGGGTCATGTTTGCAGTTTCAAAAACTTCTTCAAGGTCGAATCTCATGACCTAGATCCTGTGCATCATTTTGAACACGTTCTGGTGCTGAATCTGAATCTTCATCCCGATATCATCCGCTATCTTCTGGAGGGAGGCGTTGATGGTTTCCAAGTCACGGTTCGTCTCGTGTATGTCGACCAGCATCGTCATGACGAAGTGGCCCTCCATGATCCCCTGGCTGATGTCTTCGATATTGATGTTGCACTCGTACAGGAAGCCCGAGATTTTGGCAACAATCCCCTTCTTGTCCTGGCCGATTACGGTGATGAAAAGAAGTTCCTTATCCATCAGTTATTATCCATTACCAAAGAATGATGGAACATTGCCCAACATGATAAAATACTACCATAAGAATTCAAAAAAGTTTAATAAAAGTGTGAATTTTCAATGAGGGCACATTTTTTGTAGGATTTTGAAACGATCGTGCGCTGTGTTTCCTCTTCAAAAAAGTTGTCGAAACTTTGGTCTGAGAACCACAAGAAACGGGATACCCCAAAATAGCAAATTTGGCAAAAAAGCTTCTGATGTTTCTTTTTTCCAGAAAGCCACTTTCTGTTGATGACTTTTGCGAAGTCCATGGTTTATCATAGCAAAAGCAATTTGCCATGGAAGAAGTCTACAGCATAAAACTTCCTGTCTTTGAAGGTCCCCTTGATCTCCTCCTCCACCTTATCAGGGAGAACAAGATCGATATCTACGACATCCCCATAGCCCTCATTACCCACCAGTATCTCGAGTATATCGAGATCATGAAGGAACTTGACCTCGACATCGCCGGGGAGTTTCTCCTCATGGCAGCAACGCTCATCCAGATCAAGTCGAAAATGCTCCTCCCGGTGGATGAAGCGGTGAGAGAC
>DASRZP010000099.1 GCA_035686305.1 Thermodesulfovibrionales bacterium
TCTCCTTGCGAAAAAAGGGTTCGCAGAAACACTAACGTGGCAGAAGAAGGATGAATTCTCACCCATCGCTGACCTTATAAAGACGCTGATTGATGATTTCGGAGTGAAATTTTATATATGTGCCTCGTGCGTCAAACACTATGAACTTGACAAGGCGGAGCTCGTGCCGAACTCTGAGCCCAAACCCGGTCCTTTTCTGGTTGAAATGCTTCTCGAGAGGGAAGGATTGACGTTTTAATGGATAGGCAAAGGAAAAGGAGGATATGCAGATGATTAAAGCAAAATATATAATGTGCAGCAGGTCTGCAATAAAGGCAGACAAGAGCGGAAGGGAAGTTGTTTTCAAGCTCATGTCAACAGGTTGTCCCGGCGTGCCCGTAGTGAACGAACGGCTTGAGGTTATGGGTATCATAACGGCTTTAGACGTTCTCAAATCGATCAAAAAAGGGACGGATATGGAACGTATTACCGCTTCGGAAATAATGTCGAGGGACGTCCGGACTGCAGATTCAGAGACACCGGTGGAAGAGCTCTTGGATACCATGATTGAATATAATCTCCCCATTATTCCGATCGTAAAAGGCAAGAAATTCCTCGGAATTGTCAGCAGGCTCGAGATTATTGACACCTATCTTGAACCGGATCTGTATCAGTCCTTTGCGAAAGCGAAATAGATATCGAGGGAGGCAAACCATACATGAAAGTGACAACCTCATTCATTCCCTGAGGGGGGTCCATTTTGTTTTCGGCGTCCTCGATAACCAGCAGAAGGATCCTTTTTGAGCGGCCATATTAAGATATGAGCAAGATGGAAAACAAACAATCGACTGCAATTCATGAAGATAAGCAGCTTGCCCTCATGTCTTTCGGGCTCAATGTATCCTTCATGGTCTCAAAATTCTTTCTCTATCTTTCCACCGGAAGTATCGCTCTCCTTGCCGAGACTGTGCACTCAGCCACAGACGTGATCAGCAGCCTACTCGTGATCGGAGGCATCCACCTTGCAGCGAAGAAGTCCGAACGTTTTCCGTGGGGATTGTACAAGGTCGAAAATGTCACGGCGGTGCTCACGGGGATCTTTATATTTATATCGGCCTACGAGATTGCAAAAATGACTTATCGTCCGCCTTCTTCCCCCCTCCGGAATCTCGACGTTACCCTGGTGATTCTCTTTCTGATGACCATCCCGGTTCTCCTTTTCTACAGATATGAATTGAAGACCGCAAGAGAATTGAATTCCCCTTCGCTCATGGCTGATGCCGTGCACTGGAAGGCAGACCTTGGTCCTATCGCCATTGTGGGGGTGGGCATCGCAGGCTCGCGTCTCTCCTATCCTGGTGCAGACAGGTTGGCGGCTCTTGTGATTCTCATGTTTGTGATCAGGGCAGGTTATGAGATCCTTAGGGATTCAATGAAGAGCCTCCTTGATGCCTCGGCGGATAAAAAGACATTGGATGAAATCAGAGAAGCGGCAAGGAGCTTCGCCCAAGTGAAGGACATAAGCTCCCTGAATGCAAGAAATTCAGGAAGGTTCATATTCGTCCACTTGGAGTTGACCTTAGGCATGAAGAGATTGAAGGAGGCCCATGCGGTCGCTGAGGCCATCGAAAGAGAAATAAAGCGCCGCATTCAGTTCGTAGAAAGGGTTGTTATCCATTATGAGCCTGAGAAAAAAGATTATCTCAGATATTCCGCACTCCTCGAAAATCGGCAGGGTGATCTCTCAGAGCACTTTGGCAGTGCGCCTTTTGTCGCCCTGTGGGACAAAAGTATTCCGGACGGAATTCTAAGGTCGCAAGAAGTGCTCGAAAATCCTCATGCAACGCTTGACAAAAGGAAGGGGATAAAACTGGCGGAATTCCTTGTGGAAAAGGGCGTGGATGTCATTTACACGAGAGAAGATTTTGCAGGAAAAGGCCCTGACCATGTCCTATCAGATGCCGAGGTCAAGGTGAGACATACAAAGTTGATACATTTGAAAGCCCTGTTAGAGGAGCAACAAAGGACAGATGAAACGGTTGAAAAGGTCCTGGTAGGGAGCGCTTCAGAAAGGGGAGCGGGCACAAGAGATATGTGATCCTCGTCCCCAACACTGACCCTAATTGGGTCGAGCAGGGAGAAGGCCGATAGGCAAAAAAAAATAACATCCGGCTCGAAAGGAGACAGTTATGAGAACAAAAAACAGTCTTGTGATCTTGCTCGTAGTAGTTTCGATGATCTCTACATCTTCTTTGACCTTTGCAGCGTGGAGAGGCTGGCGTGGAAGCGGCGGCTGGGGCATGGGTTCGCAGTATAACAGGATGTATAATCCGGCTACAGTTGAAACAATATCAGGCACAGTTGAATCTGTAGACAAGATTACACCGATGAAGGGGATGTATTCGGGAATCCACATAATGCTCAAGACTGAAAAGGAAACCATGGATGTGCATCTCGGTCCTGAATGGTATATCGAAAGGCTCGATACCAAGATCGAGAAAGGCGACAAGATCGAGGTAAAGGGATCGAGGGTGACCATCTCAGGCAAGCCCGCGATAATAGCTGCGGAAGTGAAAAAGGGAGACAGCACCCTTGTCCTTAGGGACAACGCAGGTATTCCCGCATGGGCAGGCTGGAGAAGATGATCAGATAAAAGAAAACCCTGCTTTGAGCCGGAGCAGGGTCTTCTGAAAAGTGATCGTCAAGTCTTCTGCGCGATAAGTGAATCCTCCCTATCTCTTTTCGAGAAAGGTAAACTCCTCAACCATTCCATTGAGTGATTTGGAGAAGCCGTTCAGCTTCTCGAAAACGCTCAGGAGGTCTTCTGTGGAATGCTTGGCCTTTTGGGCGATGACCGAGATATCTTCGATATTCCGCGTTATCTCGCTTGCCGTTGCTGACTGTTCCTCTACGGAAGCAGCTATCTGCGACACCTCATCAGATGTCATCTGAACGGAATGTACGATCTGTTCCAGTGACTCTCTGGCGTTCTTCATAAAGGTGACGCCATCGTTCACATAGACAAGAGAGTTGTCCATGGATTCCGATGTCTGTCTCGAATCTTCCTGAACAGCGGAGATTCTCTGAGAGATCTCGCCGGTGGCCTTCGTCGTCCTTTCGGCCAGCTTCCTCACCTCATCTGCCACAACAGCAAAACCCCTTCCCTGTTCGCCGGCGCGGGCTGCCTCGATAGCAGCGTTCAAGGCAAGGAGGTTCGTCTGGTCAGCGATATCCTTGATGACCATGATGATATTGCCTATTTCGGTGACGCTTGCATTGAGTCTTTCGATCATTGAGGCAAGCTCTCTCGTGGACTGGCCCGCAGATTCTATCTTTCCGACAGACTCCTGGACGACCTCTTTCCCCTTCCTCGCTGCACCCATGGCCTCAGAGGACAGATCCGCGGCCTTTGATCCGCTCTGGGCAATGCCCGTGATGGTTTGCGACATCTCTTCAGAAGCCGTCGCTATCTGCGTCGCCTGCGCAGCCTGCTGTTTCGCACCTTCCAGGGACTGCTCAATCGCCCTCTTCAAGGCGTCGGCATTCCCAGACAGGTCTTTGGAAACCGAGGCAACATTCTTCATGGTCCCTGCCAGTTCTCCGGACATGACATTGATCGATTCCGCCAAATTTCCGATTTCGTCTTTATACAGCACCGTGAGCACCTTGCTGAAGTCCTTCTTCGAGGCCCTTTCGACCACCTGCACCACGGGGTTCAGCGGTTTTACCACAAAGGTCTGGACAATGAAAAAGATGATGAAGATAGTGAGGAGTGTAAGGGCTGCCGATATCCCGGCAATGATGAGCTTTGACCGCAAAAGGGCTGCTTCCACTCCTGTGAGAGGGACTCCGATCTCCAGGGCGCCGAGGATATCGCCATCCTTTGCCCCCTGCACGTGACATCCAACGCAGTTTATACCCATGTAGTCGGTAACATTCTTATAAGGGAAAATGCCCTTCAGATAAGGTTCTCCCTTGATCTTCTCCACGAGGAACGCGGTCTTGCCTGACTGGAGCACCTCCTTTTCCTCAGGAGTCTTTGCGTAATCTTCAGCGCCTTTCCTGCTGAACTGGCTGTCGAGCTTCTCGCTTCTGATCATGGATACGGGGATCATTTTGTTCATGTGCTGAAGAAATCTGGCCTTGTTTTCCTCGAACTTGTCAGAGATCATGTATTGCGTAACAACCGCGAAAATGGTCTCGGACAGATGTTCCATGCTCCGTTTGTTCTCTTCTGCGACTATACTTCTCGTGATGTTCCCGCTCATGAGGGTGTAGAATATCCCGGTGAAGACCATGATACCCACGACGGGAAGAAGAATTTTCCATTTAATCGGCAGATTCTTATATTTCATCTCACACCTCCTGAAAAGTCTTAAGAGTCTTATCGTCCTGAGGAGAAAAAACTTTAGTGTTCAGGGGACCCAAGGGGATACGCCAGGGATGCGGACTCTGCGGATCGTATGAATATGCAAAGAAAAAATTGAGACTATCGGATATAATAAGAGGCCGGAGAATTTACCTTATGAGATCCGGTTCATCCAAAGTGCCCCGGAGTGAGACGGTCTTGAACCACGGGAAAAGGTTTACACCGGTTGTGACCACGGATGCGGGTGTTTCCTGTCACCATATTTTGTAGATCGCGACGGAGGAGAGCCTGAATGATTAAGGCGATAGCATGGAAGGATGGGAAGGTGATCATGCTCGACCAGAGCAGGCTTCCCGGTGAGGTGAAGTTCATCGAATGCACAGACTACAACGTTGTTGCTGAGGGCATCAGGAGACTCTGGATACGGGGAGCGCCGGCCATCGGCATTGCTGCAGCAATGGGCATTGCCCTCGGAGCGCAGAGCATAAAGGCCTTGGATTTAAAAGATTTTGTGACCAAGCTGGAGCCGATATTCGATACCATGCTTTCGACAAGGCCAACTGCGGTGAATATACGCTGGGTCGTTGAAAGGCTAAAGCAGTTCCTCGCTCACAGGAGTAATGTTGAGGTTTCAGGGCTCAAGGATCTCCTCGTGGAAGAGGCAAACAGAATTCTCCTCGAGGATGTCGAGGTAAACAAGGCCATTGGACGGTTCGGAGCAGAACTGATAAGAGACGGCAATACCATCCTCACCCACTGTAATGCAGGAGGTTTGGCAACAGGCGGATACGGAACGGCGACGGCCCCCATGTTTGTAGCGAGGGAACAGGGCAAAAGGATTCAGGTCTTTGCCGACGAGACAAGGCCGGTGCTGCAGGGTGCGAGACTGACGGCGTGGGAACTGATGGAAGAGGGCATTCCCGTTACCCTTATCACCGACAATTCTGCCGGTGCGATCATGAAGAAGGGAGAGATCGACCTTGTTATCGTCGGCACCGACAGGACCGTGAGGAACGGTGACGTGGCAAACAAGATCGGCACCTATCCCCTTGCTGTCCTTGCGAAAGAGCACAAGATCCCTTTTTACGTCGCTGCTCCCACAAGCAGCATAGATCTGTCAATCGCAACGGGCGATGATATCCCCATTGAGGAACGCGACCCTTCGGAGGTCACGCACTTCTGCGGTATGGTCTCTGCCGGAGGTTCCGAGCCTTTCCGGGGATCGGTTCGAATTGCACCTGAGGGCGTCCACGTGAGGAATATGGCCTTCGACGTAACACCCGCAAAATACATTACTGCTATAATTACAGAAAAGGGCATCTTCCGCCCGGAGGATATCGGGAATGTGATGGACTCCGATGAAGGGTAACGATATTTTTTCATCCTACGCGGCTGAACTGGAGCTTGTGGAGAACAGCTTACGGGCGATCTTCTCGAGCGATGCCTTCGTCATCCCCGTGATTGGCGAACATATCATACGGGGAGGAGGCAAGAGACTGAGACCGCTCTTCCTGCTTATGAGCGCCGACCTTGCAGGCTACAGGGGCAAGAATCGGACATCGCTTGCTGGTATCATCGAAGCAATTCATACTGCATCACTCCTTCATGATGACGTCGTCGACAGTGCTGAAATCAGGAGAGGACAACCTGCGGCCCATCACCTCTGGGGGAATCAGGTCGTCATCCTTGTTGGGGACTATTGTTACGCGAACGCCCTGAAATGTGCGGTCAGGGAAGGAAGTCTGAAGATAATCGAGGCCCTGTCAGGGGCGATAACCGCCATGACGGAAGGTGAGCTCATCCAGCTGAACAGGGTGGCAGACCCCGGCATAACCCTTGACGACTATTATAAGATCATCGCGTCCAAGACCGGCGCCCTCATCTCTGCTGCCTGCAGGATTGGCGGCATCTTGGGGAGCCTGCCTCAGGAGCAGGAAGATGCCCTTGCGAGGTTCGGCATGAAGACGGGCATCGCATTTCAGATAGCCGATGACCTCCTCGATTATATGGCCAACGAGAAGGACCTTGGGAAAACGCTCGGCAAGGACCTCGAAGAAGGCAAGATAACCCTTCCCCTCATTTATCTCCTCAAAGAGGCATCAGATGCGGGAAAGGAAGAGGTGAGACGTATTGTCAAGAGTGAGTCTTTCGTGCCGAGTGATCTGAGAAGGATCATGGAGCTCTTCAAGAAGTACAGTGCGCTCGAGGAGTCGCTCAATATCGCGAAGGGCCTCGTTGCCGAAGCAAGAGATGAACTTTCCGTCTTCCCCGTTTCTCCGGAAAAAGAGACGCTCCTGAGACTCTCAGAATTCGCCCTCGCGAGAGAGAAGTGACGCACCCCTTAGTGGAACTTGCAAAGAAGGCCGTTCATGAGTACGTGACAAAGAAGACCGTTATTTCTCCGCCTGAGGACCGTGTGCCTGAGATGGAGGAAAGGGCCGGCGTCTTTGTATGCCTCAAGGCACACGGCGAACTCAGGGGATGTGTAGGGACGTTCATGCCGTGCCATAAGAATGTGGCCGAAGAAGTCATACGGAACGCGGTGGCTGCAGCGACTGAAGACCATCGTTTTTTCCCGGTGGAGGCCGATGAACTGAAGGACATAACCGTTACCGTAGATGTGCTCTCCCCTCCTGAAAAGGTGGCAGGGATAGAGGAACTCGATCCCCGGCGGTTCGGGGTCATTGTTGTGAGCGGAGGCAGGAAGGGCCTCCTCCTTCCTGATCTCGAGGGAGTGGATACCGCAGAGGACCAGATCAGGATCGCAAAGATGAAGGCAGGCATATCCGCACATGAATGCGCAGAGATTTACCGGTTTGAAGTCAGGAGATACCATTGAATGGATGTTCCCCCCCGGCGACTTCATCAGAGACGTTGAAGATCTTCATGGGAGACTTGCAGACGACCCACGGAACATGGCACTCAGGGAGCACTTTCGGCAGGGGACGGAAGAGAGAAGCGCTGCTCCTCCAGGCCATCAAGCTTGAACCCCGGAAGGCCGAGCATACAACTGACCTCGGATTTCTCTATCTGAAAATCGGTCTCGGCATGAGGGCGAAGAAACAGTTCAAAAAGGCACTCGGCCTTGATCCCCAAGACGCAAGGGCCAAAGCCGGTCTCGAAGAAGCACGATAGCGAGGTCCCTGGTATGGCAGATTCTCATGATGCGCGGTAACGAGAAACCATGTCCGGAATAAGCTATGGAATCGAGCTTTTTTTAACTTCCTGGCCCGGCATGTATGTCTCGCAGTCCTTTTTCCACTCGCTCATCGCGGCAATAATCATCGATCGGGCGGTCCGCATATGGAAGATCAGCGACCCCCTGATCATACAGAGGCTGCGTCTCATTGTGATTCTCTTTCCGATCTTTTCTTTCCCCGTCTATCAGGCAATAAACCACGAAAGAGGTTCCATGGCCTTCAGGCTCAGTACGCTTTTCGACAGCAACCGATGGCTCCAAATCGAATTGATCGGAAAAATCCCCTTGGGTTTGCCCTTTCTTCTCTTCCTTTTCCTCGTTGCGGTGATTTTCCTTGTGCAGGAGATGATCCCTGTTGTTCGACACACCCTTGAGTCAAGAGACGATACCTCTGGAGATTTTCCGGGAGATGCCAACCCCCTCGTCAGAGAAGTGCTCGACGCCCTGCCGGGAGAAAAGCCGCCGCTGTATCTTCTTGATGATGAGGAAGCTGTTATATTCTCTTCCACCGGTAGAGACCCCGCAATTTATCTGTCCCAGGGGCTGATCATGATGTTGAACCTTGAAGAGATGAAGGCTGCCGTCGCCCATGAGATGGCCCATATCGAAAGGAACAAGAGGCCCTTGCTCATCGCTGTTTTCTTTTTGCGGATCATCATGTTTTTTAATCCCATTGTCCTTCTGGAATTCAGAAGGGCCATTCAGGACGAGGAGAAGATCTGTGATGACAGGGCGATCTCCCTGACGAGTAATCCGCATGCCCTCGCCGAGACCCTCAAGAAGATCTATCGAGAACCAGGGGATGGCGATCTCTCGCAGTCCCGTCAACTCTCCAGATTGCGGGATTCTCTTGAGGAACACAGCCACAACATCCATCTGGAGAGCAGGGTCAAAAGACTTGAGACAAGGCAGCCCCAAACTGGGGAGAGGGGCCTGATTCCCTTTACCATGGCCCTTGCGGCCGTGGCCATAATCAACTACTTCGTAGTATGAAGACAGGGAGGTGAGGATGGGCAGGAAATTTCTCTCGTTTGCTGCCTTTGCGGCAACCGTCTCTGCAGTGATTGTTCTCTTTAAGATCCTGAACTGGATGCCCTCGATCATTGAAGGAGGACTCCTGAAGCGATACGGGAGCATCGATGAGGTCAGGACGAAACTACAGTTTACGGAGATTTATGTCCCATCCTATTTCCCGCAGCGTTTTGCCTGGCCCCCATCGAGCGTCCTTGCACAGACGAGCCCCTATCGCGCCATCGTGATGGAATTCAGGGACAGGGAGAAGGGAGAGGTTGCCCTCACGATAGTTCAATCGGCTTCTGAAAGCTTCAGACCGGATAAACAGATAGTCATGGTACAGACCAAGGAGAGAGAAAGGTATCCCTTGAAAGGAAGAGACGCCGATCTTGAGGTCGGTGTCTGCAAAAACGAAGAACCGTGCTCCAAAATCTCATGGAAGGAAGGACAATATAGCATAACAGTAACAATGAAATCGGTCGCCTCTGATCTCACCCGCCTCGCCGAAAGCATGATTCGCTGAGAACCTTTGGAGTCCTGTCGAGGGCCTCAGGCGCCAAGGGCTAAGGCCTTGCCATAGCACCTTGGCATTCTCCTCATTTCCCATCCGCACTTTTTCCATTGTCCCACCAGGAGATGAATGTACGGATTATAGTGTATAAACTATATTAACCAGTCGAACGAAATACCTGTATAAGGATCCAGGACTCTCTAGGAATAATTTCCCAGGAAAATAGGAATAGCCGCCAATTACATTCGCCTTGGTTTTCAGGTAGAGTGATACTCAAAAGGGGAGAAAGAAGAAGGAGAAAGGAGGTGGAGTAGATGCATACCTACCATCAGGAGGAGAAGGCTGGAGGCGGGATCCTTGCATTGATCCTGGGACCCTTTGTAGGACTGCTCTATGTGGTCGCCATGCCGTTCATCGCGATAGCGACCATCGTGGGGTTCCTTGCCAAGAAGGCTGGCGGTGCGGTCATGGGCATGGTGCGGCATCTCGTGTCCTTTGGATGGAGACCCTCAGAGGCCTATCTT
>DASRZP010000100.1 GCA_035686305.1 Thermodesulfovibrionales bacterium
GGAAGAGAGAGAATCCGGAAAGGTGCGGAATCGCCGTGTTCACATGGCGAACGAGCGGACCTTCCTTGCGTGGATAAGGACGAGCATCGCGATTATGGCCTTCGGTTTTGTCGTCGAGAGGTTCGCCCTGTTTGTGAGGCAGATGGCCTATATTTTGGGGAAGGCGACTTCAGGCGCTGCGGAGGTCGAGCCCGGCGCCCATGGATATTCGTCAATCCTGGGGATATTCCTTGTCGGACTCGGCGCATTGATGGGAGTTCTCTCGTTTGTAAGATACAAGAAGATCGAACGACAGATTGATGAAGACAGGTACCAGCCGTCACTCATCCTCGATACCCTGTTGGCCATATCGGTACTCGTAATCGCGGTCTTCCTCATAATATACATCGTCCATAGTATCTAAGTATCTAACCGAGATCCATCCGTCTTCTTTTTCGGAGTCGACATCCGCTTCTCGGCAAGAGAGTGGCCGTCTGTGGGTATTTCAACGGCGTTGCCCTAAAATCACTTCTTCAGATCAAGTGCTTGCGGTCCGAACCGGCCAATATCCCCGACTCTTGCCTGCAGATCATAAGCCGGTCCGCAAAGTTTAGGAATTATCTGGGTTAGTCTCCAGGCATTAGCTGATTGGCCTTGAGAGGCCTGTAGGTTCTTGACGAGGCGACGCAGGAGGTGCTATAGTGTTATCAATAAAGAAATCGTAACACTATGGGCGTCATCAGATTTGGGATATCACTCGAAAACCCCCTCCTTGAGAGGTTTGACGACCTCATTGAGAAAAAGGGTTATGCAAGCCGGAGCGAGGCCATCAGGGACCTCATCAGGGATAGTCTCGTCACGGAGGAATGGGAGTCCTTTGCCACAGAGACGGTCGGGACAATCACCCTCGTCTATTCCCATGACACAAGGGAATTAACCGATACCCTTACGGACCTCCAACATCATTTCCATAACGCCATCATCTCTTCCATGCACATTCATCTTGACGAACACAACTGCCTTGAGGTGATTGTCGTGAAAGGCAAGGCAAAGGATATCAAGACGATAGGAGACAGACTGATAGGGACAAGGGGAGTGAAGCACGGCAAACTGACCGTGACGACAACCGGAAAACACCTGAAGTAATTTTTTTTGGTTTCATGGTAACACCAATTGAATAAAGGTAACACTAATTAAAAGGAGGATTCGGGTTATGCGTTTGGGTCATCGCACAGTGACTGTTCCATATTATGTCGGGCTGGTTGCACTACTCATGAGCTTTTTTTTTGTCTCCTTTGCCTTCGCCGGAGGGATACAGACACTGGACGTAGTGGAGGTAACGGACTCCACGGAAAATCTTGTCGGAACCGCAGACTCGGCAAATGAGGGGACCGTTCCGCGGGAGCAGATTGAGGCCCGCCCGGTGTACCGGATAGGGGAGCTGATGGAGGTGACCCCGGGGCTGATCGTCTCTCAGCACAGCGGCGAGGCAAAGGCAAACCAATACTACCTCCGGGGAATGAACCTCGACCACGGTACGGATTTAAGGATCACCGTTGACGGCATGGTGGTCAACGAGCGCACTCACGGGCATGGGCAGGGGTATGCCGATCTGAATTTCATGATACCGGAACTCATCAGCAGCCTGCAGTACAGAAAGGGGCCGTACTATGCCGCTTACGGAGACTTTGCCTCTGCCGGCGCCGTAGACATCAACTACGTAAACTCCCTGCCTAAGGGGATCGCAAGCGGAACCGTGGGGCAGGATAACTACCAGAGGGCCCTCCTTGCCGATGCATTCAAAGTCGGACCCGGAAATCTGCTCTTTGCTCTGGAAGCCGTCCACAGTGACGGTCCCTGGGATAATCATGAAGACCTGAGAAAGTATAACGGAGTGCTGCGCTATAGCGTTAGGGACGAACAGAACGGCTTCAACATTACCGCTATGGCATACAACGGAAAGGATAACGCGACCAATCAGGTTGCAGAACGCGCCGTGGGTGAAGGACTGATTTCACGCTTCGGTACCCTGAACCCCACCGATTATGTGGATGCGACCCGGTACAGTCTCTCCGGCGCATGGCAGCGCACCGTGGGTAATTCCATCACCAAAGTCAATGCATATACGATCGTCAATCATCTTGCCCTGTTTTCCGATTTTACCTATTTTCTCAACGACCCTGTCAACGGCGACCAGTTCGAGCAGTCCGACAGGCGTGTCACAAACGCAGTGAATGCCAGCCAGACCTGGCTCTCCACCTGGGCTGGGCGTCAGATGGAAAATACCATCGGCCTTCAGTTACAAAACGACAATATCTTTGTCGGCCTCGACAATACCAAAGACCGGCAGGTCCTTTCGGTGGTACGGTTTGACCACGTTGTTGAGAACAGCGCGGGACTGTATTTCGAGAACAGCCTCCAGTGGTTTGAAAAATTTCGCACGGTGGCGGGAATACGGGGCGACTTCTACCACTTTAAAGTTGCCAGCGACAACCCCGCAAACTCAGGGACAAAGAATGATAGCATCGCAAGCCCGAAGCTGAACATGATATTCGGGCCCTGGGTCAAGACCGAGTTCTTCATCAATCTGGGCGAAGGGTTCCACAGCAATGATGCCCGGGGTACCACGATAACAGTAGTGCCGGGGACAGGAGTCGACGCGAACCTTCCCGCGCAAAAGGTTACGCCCCTGGTGCGCTCAAAAGGATATGAAACAGGGGCGCGCACCGCGATCATCCCGGGACTTCAGAGCTCTTTAACCTTCTTCGTTTTGAAATTCGACTCGGAGTTGGTATTTGCCGGAGATGCAGGCACCACAGAGGCGGGCAGGCCCAGCCGCAGGCGGGGTTTTGAATTCGCGAATTACTACAAACCAACCCCCTGGCTCACCATAGATGCCGATTTCGCTTACACGTGGGCTCGCTTTACGGAGCCGGACCCCGATCCTTCCGTGCATGGTGACCATATCCCCGGTGCACCGGAAGGAGTGGGCTCGTTCAGCGCAACCGTAGACAATCTCGGACCCTGGTTCGGCAGTTTGCAGTTGCGCTATCTCGGACCCCGCCCGCTCATCGAGGACAACAGCGTGCGCTCAGGTAGTTCCACGACGCTGAACGGCAGAATAGGCTATAAATTCACCAAAAACCTGATGGCCTATCTTGAAGGGTTCAATATCCTCGACGCCAAGGTCAGCAACATTGATTACTATTATACCTCCAGATTGCCTGGAGAGCCTGCTGAAGGGGTGGCCGATATCCATTTCAAGCCGATGGAGCCGCGCACCTTCCGGATAAGTGTAATATATAATTTTTAGAGAAGGCGAAAAACGTAAAAGGAGTTTGGTCATGGAAGAGCTGTATAATTCATTCAAGGCGCTGCAATTCGGCGGTGTGACGATATATCCACTCCTGCTTTTGGGTGTGATGGCGCTGGTCATCATCCTCGACAAGGCATTTGTATACTGGCGGTATGTCAGGCTCTCGGCCTCCCTGCTGAAGCTGCTTGAAAAATACCGGTTTGCCTGGTCCGACCTTGAGCAGCAGATGGCAGTCCTTGTCCCGGGAAATTACTTCGGTCGCTTCTTTCAAGCAATACTCGATAACCGAGCAAATCCGGCATGGTGGGTTGAGTCCCGTGCAGCGGATGAAGCCCTCCTGATAGAAAAGGCTCTGAACAGGGGACTGTGGGTATTGGAAACTATTGTAACAGCCGCACCCTTACTCGGGCTGGTAGGGACTATCATCGGCATGATGGGCTCATTCAGGTTGATCGGTGGAAGCGGGTTGGTAAACCCGACGGGAATAACCGCCGGAGTGGCCCAAGCCCTGATTGCAACGACGCTCGGCCTTATCATCGCACTTATTGCGCTGTTTGCATTCAACTTCTTTTCATATCTGCAGTCCAGGACCATGGACGAGATGGAACGCCTCGGCACACGCCTGGTGGACCACATACGGATGGACCAGGAAAAGAACGGGACTGCAGCATGAAGATACGCAGGTCCCGGCGGTCCAGGCGCGGCCGGATAGAAATTATTCCCATGATCGACGTGATGTTCTTTCTCCTGGCGACCTTTATGCTCGCATCACTCTCACTTCAGAATCTCCATTCCCTGCCGGTGAACCTGCCCCAGGGCAAGGCGGCGCCGATCCGGGCCAGGGGTCCCGTCACTCTCACCATCACCAAAGATGGGGCAATTCTGCTGGACAGCACCCCTGTGAGTCTGGAGAGCCTATCCGGAACCCTGAAGTCGATGCTCAGGAGCCCGAATGACCACATCATTGTTGCCGCAGACAGCAAGGCATCTCACGGCGTCGTTGCCCAGGCCATGCTGCGTGCCAGGGCAGCCGGGGCAGAGCATTTCATTATCGCCGTAAAATATAATGAGTAACAATCCTCCGGCATCACAACTTCTTGACATTGATAACCCCTGGCGTCGCCTTCCATGTGTCATGCCGGCGGCCCTTCTCATCTGGGTGGGACTGCTCTGGGGATTCGGCTTCATAACAGGGCGAATGACGGAGCACGTTGAGCCGCCAAACAGCATAGACGCACAGATTATCGAGATGAAAATGCCGGAAAAACGTATTGTTGTTCCTGTGCAGCCGGTGAGAAAGGCTGTGTCCAGAACGGCTCCGTCCCAAATACCGGCCCCAATGCGACAACCCGTAACTCTGGGAGACACCCAGTCGAAGCCTGCAGAAAAGCCTGTCATGCAGCCGGCGCTTCCCTCAACTCCTGCCGTTTCACTTCCTGAAACAAATCTGCCTGCCGGCAATCAACCGTCATCAGTGCTCATTCCGCCACGAGGCACGTCAGAACGCGGTATGCTGCCCAAGGGTACGACAGGTGAGTCTATCTCCCCTCCACAATTTGGCGCCGCGTATTTGAATAATCCAAAACCTCTTTATCCCGCTTCTGCGAGACGAATGGGAATGGAAGGGACTGTTATGCTAAAAGTCTTGGTAAGTCGAGATGGAGGTGCGGTCAAAATTGAGATAGCTCAGTCTTCCGGGCACGAAATTCTGGATAAGGCGGCTGCTGAAGCAGTGAAAAACTGGCGTTTTGTACCGGCACGACAGGGAGATTCTCCGCTGGAGGAGTGGGTACAGGTGCCTGTGGCATTTCGTTTGAAAAAATGATTACTGTGGTAACATGGGGATGTAAATGCATATACCTGATGGTTACCTGAGTCCTCAAACATATGTGCCTCTTTATGGAGCATCTTTTGTATTCTGGTCAGTTGCTCTCAAGAAGATAAAGAAAGAGCTTTCTGCAAAGCATGTTCCCTATCTCGCGATGGCGGCGGCCTTCTCTTTTCTTATCATGATGTTCAACGTGCCGATCCCAGGCGGGACCACAGGCCATGCTGTCGGCGGCGGAATCATCGCCATCCTTTTGGGTCCGTGGACAGCAGTGATCGCCGTATCCGTCAGCCTGATAGTTCAGGCTATTGTATTCGGGGACGGGGGGATAACGGCTATCGGCGCTAACTGTTTCAATATGGCAGTGACAATGCCCTTTGTATCTTATTGGGTTTTCAAACTCATAAGAGGAAATGCCGTCACCGGCGCAAGGCTCAATATCGCAGCCTTTCTATCCGGCTATGTCGGGCTTTCTGTGGCAGCAATAATTACAGCGATCGAATTCGGGATTCAACCCATGATCGCAAGCGGGCCTGACGGAAGACCGCTCTATGCGCCTTACCCGCTGTCGGTGGCTCTCCCGGCAATGGCATTGGAACATATGTTGTTATTCAGCGTCGTTGAGGGTGTCGTTACTGTTTTATTATTCAAATATTTCGCTAAGCATGAGCCCGATCTGATATATGCGTTAACTGAGAAGGAGGCATGAGATGACACAATCACAGAAGAAACTCTGGATAGGTCTTTTCATTATGGCGCTTCTTACGCCTATAGGGGTCATCCTGCCTGAAAAATTCAAGGCCGGCGGCGCCTGGGGCGAGTGGGGGCCGGGGGAGCTCGAAAAACTTCTCGGTTACGCGCCTGAAGGATTAAAGAGATTGGCCGACCTCTGGAAAGCGCCTCTCCCCGATTACAACTTCGGCGGAGAAGGCGCTTCCATGACCGTTCAGGTGATTTCTTACATAGCGTCAGGTCTTATTGGAATACTGGTGGTGGGTCTTGTGATATATGTAATTTCGCGGGTAATTGCAAAAGATGAAAAGTAAGATACCTTCATTTCTTTTGGAGAGGCCCTCCTCTGGTTCCTTCACGCCAGGTGAGGGGAGCCTTAAAATCCCTTTTATTGAGAGGGGCATACACCATCTGGCGGATGTCATCAAGACCGGATACATCCAGTGGGAAACTGCCTCAAAGGACAACTTCTTTCAGAGGATCGATCCCCGGATAAAAGTCCTCTTCCTTCTTTATTTCATAATTATCGTAAGTCTGAAAAAGGACATTCTTCCGGAAGTTTTGACAGGTGTCTTTATTTTCATTCTCATGCTGATTTCCCGGCTGAATATCTTGAGCCTCTACAAACGGGTTTTCTTCATCGGCTTCTTTTTTGGTTTTCTCGTTGCGCTTCCCTCTTCATGCAATGTCATCACAAGGGGTGAGCTGATTCTTCCGATAATTCACCTGTCAAGACCTTATGATTTTTGGGTCTACCGGATACCACAGGAAATTGGTTTCACAAGAGAAGGACTTTACGGTCTCATAATGCTTACCTTTCGGGTCATGAACTCGTTGGCGCTCTCTTTCTTTGTGATATATACAACTCCCTTCCCCGAGATAATGAAAGCCCTCAAGGTCCTGAAAGTGCCCGACGCCTTTATCATGATAATAACGCTTTCCTACAAGTACATGTTCATATTTGCAAAGACGGTTGAAGACATGCACCTTGCAAAGAAAAGCAGATTGGCCGGGCATACGAGCGATAAAGAGGCCCGGCAATGGATAGCAGGAAGAATCGCCTTCATGTTCAAGAAGACCCGGAAAAGGTGCGAAGAGATCTTCGACGCCATGTTGAGCAGGGGCTTTTCTGAAGACATTAAAATATATGGTGTGAGAAAGTTTTTTCCGCGTGACTGGTATGCTGGCGCAGTCCTCTTCCTGGCCGGTATCCTGTTTTTGTGGATGTGAGGTTATTATGGAAGATATCATAAGTCTAAGAGAGATAAGCTACAGTTATTATGGCAAGATCCCCGCTGTCTGTGACATAAGCCTTGGCATCAAAGAGGGAGAGAGATTTGCCATTATCGGAGCCAACGGGAGCGGCAAGTCTACTCTCCTGCAGATCATGAACGGACTGATACGGCAATCTGAGGGGAGTTATTTTTTCAGAGGGAATGAGATAACACCGCAGACCTTAAGGGACAAGGGCTTTCTGCGGTTCTTTCGAGGGTGTGTCGGCTATGTGTTCCAGGACTCGGATGTTCAACTCTTCTGCCCCACCGTCCTCGATGAGCTCCTCTACGGCCCTCTTCAATTGGCGATTGATGAAAAGAAGGCATTGGAGAGGGCGTTTGAGATCATGCAGATGCTGAATATAGAGAGCCTGAAAGACAGACCTTCCTACATGCTCTCAGGAGGCGAGAAGAAGCGGGTCGCCATTGGTTCGGTGCTGACCATGAACCCGGAAGTCTTGCTCCTCGATGAGCCAACAAATGGCCTTGACCCCAGAACTCAGTGTTTCCTCGTCGAGCTGCTCCTTGCCCTCCATGAGGCGGGCAAGACGATCGTGGTCGCGACGCATGACCTGTCCTTGGTTGATGAACTCCATGCGCGGGTTGCCGTCCTCTCGGAGGATCACCGAATCGTGGCAACAGGGAATGCCCACGATATCCTGAGGGACGACCAGCTGCTCCTGAATGTGAATCTTATCCATGAGCATATCCATTTTCACGGGTCTTCTTCCCACAGCCACCTTCATTCTCACTATCTCTTCCACCGGCACCAGAATAGCGAATAATCCGTAACATCATCGCCTATTCACTCACGGTCAGCTGAAGAGCCTTCCCTGGTCTCTCCTCAGTTGAGCTATACACTCTTCGGGGAAAGAAAAGACATTCTTAAAAACCCTGTTCATGAGAAAGACCAACTGGCGGAATTTGTAAGCGTCATGGTGGGAGTCTCCCTTTTGTTCGGACATGCGCCAGCTCTCCTTGTCTGATATGCGAAGCTCTACCCCCAGCGTGTGCTGCTGGGTCTTCTTCCCGATGCGGTCTCTCTTCTCGTATATTGGTGTCCCCGGCACCATGATTTCATTCGTATCGGCGGTACGGTGAATCGGCAGGGAAAAATTTATTTTACACTGGAACTTTTTGTGACCCGCTGAAGAATGCCGGTTCTTTGCAGCATTCACGCTCAGCGCCTCAAAGAATTCCCTCGCATTGACGAGCAACGCTTCTTCACCTGGCATGTCGTTGCTCCCCTCGCTTTGAGCAAGACTGATCATGAGTCTCCGCACAGCCTCCCTCATGCTTTCCGGGTCATCGAAGAGTGTCTGCGTTATGGAATGTGAGGTGGTGTTTTCCTGGAGTATGACGCCCCGCTTCTGGAGGGCATGAAAGAGCTTGAGCGTGTCGTCCCTGCTCCTCAGGATGAAGGTGATCGCCAGGATATCCCTGATATCATAAGCCTCGCCTTCCAGGTCTTTCCCCAGTTTGGTGACCATACTTTCGGGGCTCTTCAACCTTGCCTTAATCTCCACAATGTCGACCTCGACGCCGTCGCCGCTATCGAAGCACAGACATCCCCTCTCCGTATCGAAGGTCATTGACTCTTTCAGTTTATGGAAGAACGTGGAGATTTTGACGAAGGCCCTCCTTGCGGACTCGCTTTCGGGGAGACGTCCCGGATTCTCCCAGTCGTAATGATAGAGGTCATGAAGGCTCATGTCCTCCATTTCGATGAAGGAGCCAAGCTGGGCATAATCGTCGATGTCCTGGCTGTCCTCTTCAATAGACTTGATCAGATGGGCCATCTTAAGGAGTGAGCAGGCTGCTTGTTGCCATGGGACGGGGACGTCCATGGTCTTCCTCCTATATCCACGAAAAACATGGGGATATTTTCTCGATGAGGCGAGGAGGAAGAGATGACGGGGGTCTTCATCGACGATCCGCCGGAACTCCCCACCCTTCAAGAGCGCTGCTACTTCTCCGATGACCTGGATGCAATGAAGGTAGAGGCCTTCGTTTTCGGAATGCAAGGCAGCGAGCCTTTCCAGCTGATTCTTAAAAAAGGGGAACATCGAATCGAAGAAATAGCTGTAAACCCGCTCAATATACTTTTGCGCCCTTTCTCTCTCACTCGCAAGCAATTCGTCATGATGAACGTCAAACCCTCGGTTGGCCATCATCTTTGACGCCTGGCACAGGGCTGCTTCATAATTCCAGGCGCGCAATAACAAAAAGGGGGTCATCTCGGCCCTGTCAAGGATAGAACCGAAAATTTCGTGATAGAGTTCCTGGTCTGATGATGTGTCATCCATCGATGATTCTCAGACATGTGCCATGACCGCCTCGTGACAATCCGGCAATCCTGTCCTTAACGAGAATTACTCTATAGCTTATCACAGATGCATCGACTCTGCTTCTCTGACCAGGGTCTTTATGATTTCCGGACAGGCATCCTGCCTGTCGGCACGCCTCACCCTCCTCGTGAGGCTCCCTGTGGCGCTAAACCCTTTCATCGACCGTTCTCCTGCCTTACAAGGGTGCCCCTCCTTCATGGATGGTAAATCATGGTACCATGGGTTCATTGAATTCTTTCGTTAGTGTATCTATAATAGAGAGTGCGGATATCCAAGAAATATCGATACAAAACCATTCTCTTGTCGGTTTTTCTCCTGTCCCTCTTGCCGAACATCGCAGCTTCTGCAGGTTCACTCACCGGTACCGGATGCTCTGTGAGCGTTCCCGGATATCTCTCTGATCTTGCCCTGGAGTATGAAAGAGAGACGGGCGTCAAGATCTTCGTTCTCGGCGGCGGCAGCGTGCGGGGTCTTGCCGACTTGCATGAGGGAAGGGTCGATTTCGCTGCGTCGTGCCAGTCAAAGTCTGCCGAGGATCCCGAGGACTTTGAATATATTCTCGCATCCTGGGATGCCCTAGTCTTCATCGTTCACAAATCGAACCAGGTGAGCTCGATATCACCGGCGCAGGTGAGAGACATCTATGAAGGCAGGATAGACAATTGGAAACGCCTTGGTGGTCCTGATCGGAGACTCATATCCATCATCTCGACCCCCAACGGCATGGGCGGCATTGGGGAAGCGCTCAGCAAGATGGTCCTGAACGGGAAGAGGCCGCTGCAGCAGAAGAATTCCTCTCTCCAGGCTTCTTCCGCTGCCATTTGGGAGCAGTTGGTCGAAGAGATGCCCGAGGGATTTGCGAGCACGGGTTTCGGCAGTGCGAGGAAGCGTAATGTGAAGATGCTGAAGGTGAACGGTGTCCTCCCTACGAAGGACAATATCATATCAGGTAAATATCCCTTCAGAAGGCCCCTTTACATCGTAATCAGAAAAGACGCTAAGCCCGAAGTCAGAAAATTCGCAGCATTTGTCACAAGCAGGAAAGGCCAGGCACTGATATCCTCGTACGGCATGCCGTCGCTGAATGATCTGAAGTGAGACTCTCCGTAACAACAAAAGTGACCGCCCTCGTTGCTGTTGCAGTCATTTCCATGAGCTCCGTAAGCACCTATCTCTACATATCGGCACAGAAAAGGGGCATCGAGAGGGAAGTCACGGCAAGGGGAATTGCTTTGTCAGAGGCCCTTTCGAGGTCAGTGAGTGAGGGGCTCGCAGAGGAAAATCTGAACCTCATAAGACAGGTTGAAGATATTGTCCATACAAAAGACGTAATTCTTACCCAGGTATTCTCGAGTTTATGGCTTGACGTAGCCTCTGTTCCTTTTGATCAACTGAACGTTCCCCCGGACCCCGCTGCTGTTGAGTATTTCAAAGCCCGCAAGGGAGGGCACAGCCCTTTTTCCAAGAGTGTGGGTTCCTCGATTGATATCTATAAGCCCGTATTTTTGGAGTCCCATGATACCGGGATTCCCGATCTTCTTATCGGCTACGTGCGGTTGAAGATCTCGACCAGGGAGATCAAGGAAACCATTGAAAAAGCGGTTGTGATGAACATGTTCGTTGCGGCCTTATTGACGGTTCTTGCGATTGTCGTCCTGAATTCGATTATCGGGAAATATGTCCTCGGACCTGTCCTGAACCTCCATAAGTCGATTTCGAAGCATAAAGGGGGTGAGTTTCCGGAAATGGTCCCGGTAGGTACGAGGGACGAAATAGGCGAGCTTTCTTCGGAATTTAACGAAATGAGCCGGGTCCTCAGGGAACGGGAGGAGCGGCTCAGTGAAGAAAAAGAACGTCTTGCGGTGACCCTCGGCAGTATCGGTGACGGCGTGATCGTCACCGATGGTGAAGGCATCATCACCCTCATGAATACCATGGCAGAACGCTTTACGGGATGGTCTTCGCAAGAGGCGATCGGCAGAAGGCTGTCGGAGGTTCTTTCCATTGTCGACAAGAGCAGCCGGGAACGGTGTGACGATCCCGTGAACAAAATCAAAGAACGGGGACTCATCACAGGACCTTCGAAAAATTCCGTTCTCATCAGAAAGGACGGATCCGAGATCATCATCGAGGAAAGCGGCGCTCCTATCAGGGACAGGGACGGAGAAATTGCGGGGACGGTTCTCGTGCTCCGCGATGTGACCGAGCGCAAGATGGCCGAGGATGCCCTCTATGCGTCAGAGAAGAAATTCAGGGACTTGCTCGAGACGATACACCTCGCGGCCGTGATCCTTGATTGCGATGGCATTATAATCTTCTGCAATGACTACCTCTTTCGTCTCACCGGCTGGTCAACGGATGAAGTGCTCACCAAGAACTGGTTTGACCTCTTTTTCCCTGAAGACGTGAGAGAATCTGAGAAAACAGTCTTCAGGGCGAACATTGAGCAAGGCGCCATGCTGCACCATGAGAACCAGATCCTCACGCGCGACGGCGCCTTCTTGCATATGGTTTGGGACGTTGCTGTTTTGTATGGCTCTGCGGGCAGGGCGACAGGGATTGCAGGCATCGGCATTGACGTTACGGAGCAGCGTAAGCTTGAGGAACAGCTGAGGCAGGCGCAGAAGATGGAGGCGATCGGCCACCTCGCCGGAGGGGTGGCACATGATTTCAACAATATCCTCACGGCCATCATCGGTTATGGGAGCCTCCTCCTCAACAAAATACCCGCGGATAACCCTTCCCGTGCCTATGTTGATCACATTCTCGCCGCATCTGAGAGGGCCGCCAATCTCACACAGAGTCTCCTTGCCTTCAGCAGGAAGCAGATCTTGAACCCGAAGCCCGTCAATGTGAACGACATCGTATTGGGCATGAAGAAGATATTAGAGAGGGTCATTGGCGAAGATATCGAGATTAAGGTCGGAACGGCGGATTACAACTTAATCGTAAAGGCCGATAAGAGCCAGATAGAGCAGGTGCTCATGAACCTTGCTACCAATGCGCGGGATGCAATGCCCCTGGGCGGAATCTTGACGCTCACTACCGAAGAAGTCGAGATAGACAACCGGTTTATTCAGATGCATCAGTACGGTGAGGCCGGCAGGTACGCCGTTATTTCGGTCGCCGATAACGGTGTGGGCATGGACGAAAAGACAAGGGGGAGCATCTTTGAACCCTTTTTCACGACGAAGGAGGTCGGTAAGGGAACCGGCCTGGGATTGGCGATGGTCTATGGGACGGTGAAGCAGCATAACGGTTTCATCAATGTTTACAGCGAACCTGGCGAGGGGACGAGATTTAACATATATTTGCCGCTGGCAGAGTCCGATCCGCAGATCGCAGGAAAGAAGGCATCAACTCCACTCTCCCTAGGTGACGAGACGATCCTTTTGGTCGAAGATGATGAAGCCGTCAGAAGGGTGACAAAGACCATGCTTGAGGAATCAGGGTACACCGTACTCGAGGCCGTTGACGGAGAAGAGGCTGTGAGACTCTTCGGGGAAAGAAAGGATGCCGTGCAGCTTGTTATTTCCGATATTATCATGCCGAGACAGAGCGGGAAGGATCTGCAGAAGGAATTGAAAAAGATTGATTCCGGGGTAAAAGTGCTCTTTATCAGCGGCTATGCTGCGGATATCCTTACGCAAAAGGGGATTGCTGACGAAGGAGTGTACTTTTTGTCGAAACCGTTGGTACCTCATATCCTTTCGAGAAAGGTGCGGGCGGTTCTCGATGCGTGATATCAGAGGCGCGTTCTCTTCCAATGGTGGTTCATGAAATGGTGCACCCTGAAAGACGCCTCATTGAGATGAATGGCTCATCCTGAGAAATTGGCAGGGTACCGTTCTCTGTGGTACAATGGTACCTCGGAGCGGTCAGGTATGTGCTTTATTCCCGCTCCTTTCTTCCGGGAGAAGACGGGAAGCGCGTCCTCTTGCGTTTTCCCGAGGAGCCTCTCGCTCAGAAAGATAACGAGATTTTTTGTTCCTTTTTCGGTCAGGAGAAACAGCAAAAACTATCTCAAAAAAGGGAGGAACTCAATGGGGAGGTATGAAGAGCTTTTCACGAGGAGCGTCCGGGATCCAGGAGCATTTTGGGGAGCGGCAGCAGAGGCCATCGACTGGTATAAGAAGTGGGACAACGTCCTTGATGACTCAAAGAGACCCTTTTACCGGTGGTTTACGGGCGGAGAGCTGAATACCTGCTACAATGCCCTTGACCGTCATGTCGAGAGGGGAAGGGCGGATCAGACCGCTCTCATCTACGACAGTCCTGTAACAGGACAGATTCAGAAATTCACCTATCGCGAACTGCTCGATCGGGTTTCCCGTTTTGCCGGGTCCCTTGCGGATCTGGGCGTCACTAAGGGAGACACAGTCATTATTTATATGCCAATGGTCCCCGAGGCGGCTGTTGCCATGCTCGCATGCGCACGCCTCGGAGCTGTGCACTCGGTCGTCTTCGGTGGGTTTGCTCCCCATGAGCTCGCCATACGCATTGACGACGCGAAACCGAAGATCATCATCTCTGCTTCCTGCGGCATCGAGGTGAAACGAGTCATAGAATACAAGCCCATGCTCGACAAGGCGATCGAGCTTGCCAATCACAAACGAGAGAAGTGTATCATCTTGCAGAGACCGCAGGCAAAGGCCGGGCTTGCCGCCGGAAAAGATTTGGACTGGGACGATCTCATGGCAAAGGCCAAACCGGCTGCCTGCGTGCCTGTCAAGGCCACCGATCCCCTCTATATCCTTTATACATCGGGAACAACGGGTGTTCCGAAGGGCATCGTCCGCGATAATGGCGGCCATGCCGTCGCGCTGCGGTGGAGTCTCGAACATATCTATGATACAAAGCCCGGCGAGGTCTACTGGGCGGCGTCTGATGTCGGTTGGGTCGTTGGTCATTCCTACATTGTGTACGGTCCTCTCATGACCGGCTGCACGACAGTGCTCTACGAAGGGAAACCTGTCGGGACACCCGATCCTGGAGCATTCTGGAGGGTGATTTCCGAGCATGGCGTGAAGACACTCTTTACAGCTCCCACAGCCTTTCGCGCGATAAAGAGAGACGACCCCCAGGGAGAGTACGTAAAGAAGTACGATCTCTCCTATTTCCGCTATCTCTTTCTTGCCGGAGAACGGCTTGACCCCGACACCTATCACTGGGCTCATAATCTGCTGAAAAAGCCCGTCATAGACCACTGGTGGCAGACCGAGACGGGATGGCCTATCACGGCAAACTGCATGGGCATAGAGCCCTTCCCTATCAAGCCCGGCTCCTCGACAAAGCCCGTTCCCGGATTCGATGTCAAGATCGTCAACAGCGAAGGCAAGGAGCTGGGACCGGACACGGAAGGCATTGTGGCTATTAAACTGCCTCTTCCCCCCGGAACCCTACCGACACTCTGGCAGGCGGATCAGAGGTTTCTACAGTCCTATTTAAGTATGTTCCCGAAATACTATTTCACTGGTGACGGAGGCTTTGTGGACGATGACGGGTATATCTTCATCATGGGGCGCGTGGACGATGTGATCAATGTGGCAGGTCACCGGCTCTCGACAGGAGAGATGGAGGAGATCATCGCCACCCATCCCGACGTTGCAGAGTGTGCGGTCATCGGCGCCCGTGATTCCCTGAAAGGTCAGGTCCCTATTGGCCTTGTTGTTATAAAGGCCGGCGTAAACCGGAACAGGGAGGAGATCAAGAATGAACTTGTTCAGTTGATCCGGGAGGAGATCGGGGCCATCGCCTCCTTCAAAGAGGCTGCTGTTGTCGCCAGATTGCCGAAAACGCGTTCCGGCAAGATATTGAGGGGTACAATGAGAAAGATCGCCGACGGTGAAGATTATAAGGTCCCCTCGACGATCGATGATCCTGCGATTCTCGGAGAGATAGAAGAGGCACTGAAGCAGATGGGGTATGGAAGAAGATAGGGCAGATCTCCGGCCATAACGCGGGAGTTCTTTTCATCAAACTATAGGGCATCTTGAAAAAAGGATTGGCATTAGGCGATATTGAGCTCATCTGGCTTAACGGCGGAACCTTTGAACTAGACGGTGGAGCGATGTTCGGGGTCGTGCCGAAGGTCCTGTGGTCGAAGAAATACCCCTCGAATGAAGAGAATTATATTCCTATGACCGCCTCACCGATCCTGGTAAAGACGCCCGGTCCCCTTATCATCATCGAATCGGGGCTGGGAAATAAGCTGACGGAAAAACAGAAGAAGATCTTCAGGGTGAGAGATGAATGGTCAGTCCCCGACGACCTGCGTTCCCTCGGGATCGGGAGGGAAGATATAGACGTTGTGGTCCTCACCCATTATGATTTTGACCACGCAGGCGGCGTTGTTATGACCGATGAGACGGGAACCCCGACCCTCACCTTTCCGCGGGCAAAGCATATTATCCAGAAAAAGGAATGGGAAGATGTATTGAACCCGAACAAGAGATCGGCGAACACGTACTGGCCGATAAACAATGAGCTCCTCAGAGAGAGCAGATATCTCGAACTCCTCGATGGCGACAGCGAGATTACCGAGGGAGTGAAGGCCATCTTCACCGGCGGCCATAACAGAGGGCATCAGATTGTGAGGATCGAATCGCAGGGTCAGATAGCTGTTCATTTAGGAGATCTCCTCCCTACCCATGCCCATGTGAATCCTCTCTGGATCATGGCCTACGATAACTTCCCTCTTGAATCGATCAGGCTGAAGGAAGATATCGAGAGGCAGTATATTTCAGAGGGAGCTTGGTTCACCTTTTACCATGATGCCTTTGCGCTGGCATGCAAGTTTGACGAAGATGGCAGGGTGACCGACAGAGTGACGTGACGACGTGACAACGGTGCTCTATCCTTCCATTTTTCATATCACTCGGCAGAATTTTCTTTCGTTGCGATTTTAACCTGATATCAGGTATAAAAGAGGGACGTTGGTTTTCCATCTCTGCGTTGCTGGTGGAACGGATATGGGAGATGTTCATTGAGGCGGCAAAGACATGCCGTTGGCGTGCCACGACAACAGGAGAGATGAGGGTGAAATCTCATCGACCTCCTGTTTTTCTGAGCGGAGGTTCTGACAAATGAAGTCCAGGGAGAAATTATCCTGTTTGATATTCAGCCGCGGCGTGAGCCGTAGAGAGTTTCTTGCCGCAGGACTGGTGACGACGGCTGCATGTCTTTTCCCCTATAAGGCCGTCGTTGAGGCTTCAAGAGCTGTTTCTCCTGAACGGGTGCTCTCCTTTTATAACACCCATACCGGCGAGAACCTGAAGACCGTTTATTGGAGCGACGGAACATATGTGCCGCAGGGACTGGCCGACGTCAACGCCATATTGCGGGACCACCGTACTGGAGAGGTGAAGGAGATCGACACCGATCTCCTGGATCTCCTTTTTAACCTCAAGGAGAAGATGGGAAGCGCTGGCCCCTTCCATATCATTTCCGGCTATCGTTCGCCGGAAACGAATGCATTTCTGAATATGATCAGTAAAGGAGTGGTAAAGAACAGCCTCCATATTCAGGGAAAGGCCATCGATATACGTCTTCCCGGGCGTGAACTGAAAACCCTGCAGCGCGCTGCTCTTGATCTGAGAAGAGGAGGGGTGGGGTATTACCCCGGCTCAGATTTTGTCCATGTGGATGTAGGAAGATTCCGCTTCTGGTAGGTCGGGAAGCGGAGATACGCTTCATATCTCCTTCTCTCTTCCCGAACCTGTAGTGATAGGTGCCGCTACCTGATCTGAAGGTTTCAGGGAGGAATGTTGTCCTTCCGGATACATTCATTCTTAAACACTGTGACACAGCGGTCATGATTCTCCTATTGTGCCATTGCATATCGCGGAATAATTACCGTCATTTTACGGGGTCGATGTGGTATTATAGTGAAAACCGTTATTACCATTGAGATCGAGGAGGGGTTTCCCCTGTCGGACATTGCACAATTTCAGCTTGCCAATGCTGCTCATCATGACAACCCTTTCGGTAAGATGGTCGGGCGAACCCCAGGATGCGAGGAGATAAGGTGCGGTCGAGAATTGCGGGTTTGATCTTTTTGGGTATCGTTCTTTTTGCCGGTTCTGCTCTGGCTCAGGACCCTCTCAACCGTTTGAAGGACGAGACACTGGCGTATTTCGCGCCAATGAAGGGGAAGATACTGTCTGTGAAAGGTTCCCTTATCACTTCCGATCTTGGAACAAAGTCAGGCATAAAGGCCGGAATGAGGTTCACCGTTCTGAGGGTGGGCGAGCCTTTTTTCCATCCCGTGACCAAGGAACCTTTGGGTAAGATGGAGGCGCTTGTCGGGTCTGCAGTAGTGAAGGATGCGGGGCCTGACAACTCCACATTGACCGTAATAACGGGTGACGTCAAGGCAGGAGATATCCTCCAGATTTCGGAGACGAAGGTGAGGGTCTTTTTTTATCAGGACAAGAGTGTTGAATGGGGTCTTGGAGAGCATTACTACCGTCTGTTGAAGGAAAGCAACAGGGTCGAGTTCATCGACACGGCCCTTGATTCCGGTGAAGATTCTGCGATACTGTCGGATGCGAAACAGAAGGGCGCTCAGATCGCCCTTATCCTCAGGGCTGATGAGTCGGGGGGCGACACTTTTGTCAGGCAGAGACTCTTCTGGGTTGACGATTCATCGAAGATCGCCGACAGCGCGGTGAAGGTCGACAAGACCTTCCAGAAAGAGGTGAGTCTCGCGGATAGCAGGTATGCCCCTTTTGCCTCAGCAGGCGATGCCATGCTCTTTTTCGATCTTCCCTTTAGCGGGAGGCTTGTCGCCTCGGGTGATGTGAACGGAGACGGGAAACTGGAGATGATCCTGACGAGCGGAAGATACGTACGGGTCTATGCGCCGGGTCAAAGCCTCCAGAACCTCTATGAGATAAAGGGGAATGCCTCTGACGACTTCCTCTGGATCGATACCCTCGATATCGACGGAGACGGCAAGGACGAGATTATTGTGACGTCCCTGCAGGGCGGCCGGGATATCGTCTCCTATGTCTATGGACTGAAAGACGCTGGGTTTGCCGTGCTCTGGAAGAGCAACCTCTTTCTCAGACGGCTGGACGATGGTCTCATCGCTCAGGAGTTTGAGAGGGGGGAAGGCTTTTCCGGCCCTGTTTACAGGATTATCTATGAGAAGGGGCAATTCAAGAAGGGCAGTCCCCTGAAACTCCCGAAGGGCGTGAACATCTACGATTTTGCCGTGATCGATGGTCCTGACGGCATGAAATATACCCTCGCCTATAACGAAAACGGCATGCTGAATCTTTACAACCCTGAGGGGTTAAAGGTCTGGAACAACAGTGAGCCTTCAACGGGGTTCGAGACGAGCTTTAAGAAAGAAGCCCCTACGATCATGGTGGACAGAGGTGTCTGGACGGTCAAAGACAGGCTGCTGTCCAGGAATAGAGAGGTTTTTGCCGTGAAGAGGGTGCCCCTCGCGAACGTGGCGCGGGGGCTGGGATACAAGAGTTCCCAGATAAAGTCGCTCTTCTGGACAGGACTTTCGATGGACGAAAGGGTGCTCGTTGACTCCATATCGGGGTCTGTTCTGGACTATGCAATTGCGGGGGACCTCCTCGTTGTGCTGAGCAAGCCGCTCTTCGGCATAAAGCCGATGAACATCCTGAAAGGCGAGAGTCCGATGGGGACGATGCTCTATGTCTACTCCCTGAAGGGAAGGTAGGAGGACATGTTATTATCCGGCAGAATTCCCGCACATATTGCCATTATCATGGATGGGAATGGGCGGTGGGCGGCAATGCGCGGTCTACCAAGAGTCGAGGGGCATAAACGCGGCGCGGAAAGGGCGAAGGAGATTATTACCGCTGCGAAGGAAATAGGGGTGGATACCCTTACGCTCTATGCCTTTTCGATCGAGAACTGGCAGCGGCCTGACGATGAAGTCTCGATGCTCATGAGACTCCTCGAGTTTTACATCAAGAAGGAATTCCATGAATTGATAAAGAAGGGAATGGTCTTCAGGACGATCGGCGAGATCTGGAGACTGCCGGAAAACATCCGGGGGCTTCTCGAAGATATGACGACGCGGTCTTCAGGGAACACCGGGATGAAACTCGTCCTCGCCCTGAGTTACGGGGGCAGGAACGAGATCATCCGCGCAGTACGGAAACTGGTGGATTCGAAGGCCAGATCCGAGGACATTACCGATAGCTCTTTTGAGTCCCTCCTCGATACATCAGGCCTTCCTGCCCCCGACCTCATCGTCAGGACGAGCGGAGAAAAACGGATCAGCAATTTCCTCCTCTGGCAGGCTGCCTATGCCGAGTTTTATTTTACGGACACCCTATGGCCTGATTTTACGAAGGATGAGTTCTTTCTTGCCCTCCACGATTACCAGCAGAGGGAGCGAAGGTTCGGGGCAGTTCCACTCAAGGTCGGCTTCTGAGATGCACGCAACCAGGCTGGTTGTAGCAGTCATCGTTCTGCCCCTTTTCTACCTCTATGTCATGAAACTCCATCAGATCTATTTTTTCGTTCTTATCCTTATTGTGGCTGCAGTCGCACAGGCGGAGTTTTACGCTATGTACCGGGTTCGAGGGCTGCTGAAGGCTTCAGGCCTGGTCGGAGGCCTTGTTCTGTTAGCGATCATGTACTTCTCGAGAACGGCTATGACCGATGGTATCATATCGGTCTTTCTCATCATTGCGGGCATGAGACTGATCGGGAAGCGGGACCCTTCGCAGTCCCTCCATGACATAGCTCCCGTCATCATAGCGCTCCTGTATATACCCTGTTCCCTTGGCTTCCAGCTATTGTTGCGAAGCGAAGGACCTGCATGGATCCTCTTCCTCTTCGGCTGTGTATGGGCATCCGACAGTCTTGCTTACTATGTCGGGAAGGGCATTGGAAAGAGGAAATTATACGTTGAGGTGAGTCCGAACAAGACTGTTGCCGGCGCCTTTGGCTCCCTTTCTGGAGGCGCCGCTGCAGGATGGCTTTTGAATCTCCTCCTTATTCAAACGATGGGTCACGCGGAATCGCTGATCGTCGGCCTTATTATCGGCGCGACCTCCATCGTCGGCGATCTTGTCGAGTCGATGTTCAAGCGTGATGCCGGGGTCAAGGATTCAAGCACCCTGATCCCCGGTCACGGAGGGGTCATCGACAAGATCGACGGCGTTCTTTTTGCGGGGCCTGTGCTCTACTGGGTCTCAAGGGTCTTTGGTTTCATAGCATGAAGAGAATCGCTATCCTCGGTTCAACGGGCTCCATAGGGAGGAGTGCCCTCGATATCATTTCCCGCCACAGAGACAGATTCGTTGTTGTAGGGCTTGCAGCAAGGAGTAATATAGCCCTCCTCGAAGAGCAGGTGAGGGTCTTCTCTCCTAAGGTAGTTGCCGTCGCCGATGAACGTGCGGCCCTAGAACTCACAAGGAGGCTCGGGACAAAAACTGAAATCTGTTCAGGAGAAGAGGGCATCAATGCGGTGGCGGCTTACAGTGAGTCCGATTTTGTCCTGTCCGCAATGGTCGGTTTCAGCGGTCTGGTCCCTACGGTCCTGGCTATCCGGGCAGGCAAGACTATAGGGCTCGCGAACAAGGAGGTCCTTGTCACCGCAGGGGACATCGTTATGGAGGAGGCGAAGGCTGCCGGGGTGCGGTTGCTCCCCGTTGACAGCGAACACAGCGCTATCTTCCAATGTATGGACGGACAGGACGCGAGGTATCTGAAGAGGATAATCCTTACGGCTTCCGGCGGACCCTTTGTCGGAAAGAAGTCGGAAGACCTGAAGGACGTCAGCCCCGAAGATGCTTTAAACCATCCCAACTGGAAGATGGGGAGGAAGATTACGATCGACTCTGCGACCCTCATGAACAAGGGACTTGAAGTGATCGAGGCTGCCCACCTTTTTGGTCTGACCGCTGAAAGGATCGATGTCCTGATACACCCGCAGAGCCTTGTCCATTCTCTTGTGGAATTCAACGACGGCAGCATGCTTGCGCAGATCTCCTTGCCCGACATGAGGGGACCGATTGCCTATGCCCTTTCCTATCCCGAGAGGCTGAGTGACACTGTTGCGACTCTCAGGCTGGATGAGATTGGGAAACTGACGTTTCAGACGCCCGACACCGGCAGTTTCCCCTGCCTCAGATACGCCTATGAAGCTTTGAAGGAGGGAGGGACGATGCCGGCGGTCCTGAATGCTGCCAATGAGGTCGTTGTGAATGCTTTCCTTGAAAAGAGGATCTCTTTTCATGATATCCCTGTTATAATTAACAAGACCATGGAATCCCATGAGGTTCAGGAGGCCATTGAACTTGATGCAGTTATTGAAGCGGACAGATGGGCACGGGCAAGGGCAGCCGAATATATCCATGCACCATGAAGTGTCCGGACTGCATCCTGCAGGCAGAGGTGTCCCTTTGCACGATCAAGGTTTCTTTTTGTATCAAAGGAATGGAGTGAAACAGCGATGACCTTTCTTTCCGCACTTATCTTGCTCGGCATCCTCATCTTTGTCCATGAACTCGGTCATTTTCTTTTTGCAAAGATGATGAATGTAAAGGTCCTCAAGTTTTCACTCGGTTTCGGACCGAAGATCCTTGGAAAGAGATACGGTGAGACAGAGTATCTGCTGTCATCCATACCGCTCGGGGGGTATGTGAAGATGGTCGGAGAAGATCAGCTTGAGGAGATCAATGAAGAGGACAGGGCCAGGGCCTTCAATTTTCAGCCTGTCTGGAAAAGACTTCTCATCGTCCTTTCCGGTCCTCTCTTTAATATACTTTTTGCGGCGATTGTTTTCATGTGTGTCTTCCTGACAGGGGTACCTTCACTCCTCCCCGAGGTCGGAGAAGTAATGCCTGACTCACCCGCAGCACGCTCAGGCATGACAAAGGGAGACGCCATTTTTGAGGTAGAGGGGATCCCGATTCATCGTTGGGATGAGATGACAGAAATCATCCATAAGAGTCCGGGAAAACCATTAGCCATAAAGATAAAGCGTGGCAGCGAGGTCATTGCCCTCAATGTTACGCCCGAACGGAAGGCCATGCCCAATCTCTTTGGTGAAAAGAAGGAGGTCGGTCTTATCGGCATAAAGCCTTCCGGGAACACCTTTACGGAGAAGGAGAGTATCGGAGGGGCCTTCGGACAGGCGGCAAAAAGGACCTGGGACATATCGGTCCTGACGGTGGTGTCGGTCGTAAAGATTATTCAGCGGATTATTCCTGCTGATACGATTGGCGGTCCTATTTTGATATTCCAGATGGCAGGTGAGCAGGCTTCCCAGGGTCCGATGAATTTCTTTGCCTTCATGGCCGTTATCAGTATCAACCTCGGCATAGCTAATCTTCTGCCCATTCCGATCCTCGACGGCGGGCATGTTCTTTTCCTCGGTATCGAGGTCATCAGGAGAAAACCTCTGAGCGAAAAGGTGGTGATGATCGCCCAGCGAGTCGGACTGACAATCCTTGTGGCGATCATGGTCCTTGCATTTTATAACGACATTATGAGACTTATCGCCGGAAAGACGATTCCCTGATGAGACCGGCCACGATAAAGAATCAGGAGTCCTCAGGCGGGGTAATCTTCAAGAGGTCTGACAATGAGATTGAGATAGCCCTTGTTGCCGTGAAGGGCGGTACGGTCTGGTGCCTTCCGAAGGGGATTGTGGAAAAAGGTGAAGAACCCGAACAGACTGCTGTAAGAGAAGTGCGTGAAGAGACCGGCCTTACGGGCAAGGCAGTGAAAAAGATCGGTGACATAACCTACTGGTATTACATCAAAGATGATAATACGAAATGCCGGAAGACGGTACACTTCTATCTGATGGAATATTTGAGCGGCAGCACCGCCGATCACAATTGGGAAGTCGATCTCGCCGAGTGGGTTCCCTTGGACAAGGCCCTGGAAAGGGTGAGTTACCGCGGTGACAGGGAGATCGTGGAGAAGGCCAGGGATCTGCTTTTGTCGGGCGGCAGGTAGCCGGGAGGAAGGAAATGCCTTGTCCGCACAGTTCGGGTTGCTGACTCTCCGTTATTGTCATGGGAAAGATCCTCGATTGGAATGGTTTGAAGGAGGCCATCGCCCCTGCAAAGGCAGCCGGCAGCAAGGTCGTATTTACCAACGGCTGTTTCGATCTTCTTCATGTCGGACACGTGAGGTATCTCAGAGAGGCAAAGGGCCTCGGTGACATCCTCGTCGTCGCCCTGAATACTGACCGTTCCGTCTCAAGGCTGAAGAGGGGGAGGCCCATAACGCCTGAAGATCAAAGGGCTGAGGTTGTTGCGGGTCTTGAGATGGTCGATTACGTGACCCTCTTTGACGAAGATACCCCCTATGCCTTGATAGCGTTTCTTACCCCTGATGTGCTCGTGAAGGGCGGTGACTGGCGGAAGGAAGAGATTGTCGGCTCAGACATCGTTTCAGAGACTTACAGCCTGCCTTTTTCCCCGGGCGTATCGACGACGGCGATCATCGAAAAGATCAGGAGTACGATACATTAACCTGCCATGATCTCTGTCATCCCATGATCCTGGAAACCGCAATTGGAAGAACATCCCTTCGCTCCGGAAGCTCGATTTCTGCCGTTCTAAGCTCATTCCGCTGCATCCGTGAAACTCACCCTACGGTTCAGACACTCACGGGTGCGGACGCTTCATGTCACGAAGAACGGCAACGAAATGCGGGCAAAGTCGTTCAAGTCTGCTCTTCCAACTGCAGAACATAGGAAGATGGAGTTTCTGCGTGATTTCTTTCGCAGGGTCCCCTCAGATGTTTCACGCGTTTACAACCTCCCAGGTTCATCGGTAGCCCTCTTTCTCTGTCTGTTGAAGAAGCCCTTCATCGCAGTGGAGCAGACCGAAGAGGTCGGCCGCACGCTCTCCGAAGATATGAGATTCTTCAGGGCACTGATGGATGAGCAACAGCCCGGAGTCTTCTTCCTTCCTGATCCCGATGGCGCAGAAAGCCTGGGGAGGAGGGCTGAAGTTATCCATAAGATGGGCGAGGGAGATTCAGTGGTGACCTCAGTGGACGGAATATCTGCGCCGGTGTGGCCCAAGAAAGAACTCGCAAAGGCGGCCTTCTCTCTTATCAAGGGACAGGAAATGGACAGGGATTATGTGGGTGAGAGACTGAGGAGTCTCGGCTACAGGCGCGTCTCTATTGTGGTAGAAAAGGGCGAATACTGCATCAAGGGATGGATCATCGATATCTTCCCTCCCACAGCAGATGATCCTGTCCGCATCGAATTCTTCGGTGACGAGGTCGAGAGCATAAAGACCTTTGATCTCGATTCGCAGAAATCTATCAGTCAGACTGATAATCTCCTCCTGTTGCCGGTGATCGGGCCAACGAGCATGAGCGCACTCACATCAGGAGTCAGCGCCGTGGTCTATCTTGTCGACCTTCCTGCCGGGCAGAGAGGTCCGGCTGCAAAGTACCTGTATCCGGAGCCATCGCCATTCGCTTCACCCCTCATCCCCTTATTACCAGAGGGAAGGGAGGAGGGGTTGTTAAGGCCGGTCCTCCTGTCGCGTTTTCCTTTCCAGGGAGATGGCTCTGACGCTGGGTTGCTTCCCATAGGAGGCCATGGAATATATCCTGATGAGAGGAAGTCCCTCTCCGACTTCCCCCCTGCTCTCGAAAGGCTCATGAGAGAGAACCGCGTACTGATCGTCTCTCCATCAAAGGGGCAGGCCGAAAGAGTGAAGGATATCCTCCTTGAGGGTGGCATGATTGCTCCTGTTATTGACCTCGAAGAAGCGGGGGACTATGAGGGCGACATTGCGATCGTACCGGGAAGACTCTCCTCGGGCCTCTTTATCCCCGGCATGCTTATTCTCACCGAGAGGGAGATCTTTGGAGAAAGACCCTCGTTCAGGCCTATCAGGAGATCAAAGGTCTCGAAACTCCTCACAACGATAGATGATATCTCGCCCGGTGACTTTGTGGTCCACAAAGACCACGGCATCGGCAGGTTCATCGACATCCAGAGGCAGGCTGCTGAAGACTATGAGAGCGATCTCGTGGTCCTTGAGTACTTGGGCGGCGACAGGCTCTATATACCTCTCTACAACATTGAGCGGATAAAAAAATATAGTGCAGAAGAAGGGGTGCTGCCCCACCTCGACAGACTCGGGGGGAAGAGCTGGCAGAGGACGAAGGCGCGGGTGAAGAAAGCCGTAAAGGAGATGGCGGAACAACTCCTCAGGCTTTACGCTGAACGGGAGATTGCTCAGGGTTTCGCCTTCAGCCCTGACACGGAACTCCATAGAGAGTTCTATGGCTTCTTCCCTTATGAAGAGACGCCTGATCAGGTCAAGGTGATCGAGGAGATCGGCCGGGATATGGAGTCTGAGAGACCGATGGAGAGGCTTCTCTGCGGTGATGTGGGGTATGGCAAGACCGAGGTGGCGATGCGTGCAGCCTTCAAGGCTGTGTACGACGGCAAACAGGTTGCGGTCCTCGTGCCGACGACGATTCTCTGTGAGCAGCATTTTCTGACTTTTACCACCCGCTTTTCCGCGTTCCCCGTGACCATCGATTACCTGAGCAGATTCAAGACAAAGAGAGAACAGGACCTGACGCTGAAGGCCCTTGCAAAGGGCGAGACGGATATAATCATCGGGACCCATGGTCTCCTCAAGAAAGGCGTCTGCTTTGAGAACCTCGGTCTCCTCATTATCGACGAGGAACACCGGTTCGGTGTGAAGCAAAAGGAGAGGGTAAAGGAGCTCAAGAAGGGGATAGATGTCTTGAGCATGACCGCGACCCCTATACCGAGAACTCTCCAGATGGCCCTCTCAGGCATCAGGGGCATGAGCCTCATAGAGACGCCTCCCGAGGAGAGGCTTGCCGTGAGGAGCATCGTCTCGGTCTTTGACGAGGACTTGATAAAAGAGGCCGTGGAGCGTGAACTCAGGCGGGGAGGCCAGGTCCTCATGGTCCATAATGTCATCCTTGACATAGAAAAGGTTGCCGACAGGCTCAGGAGAATGCTGCCAAAGACGAGGATCGATATCGCTCACGGTCAGATGCCTGAGAAGAGGCTTGAGGAGGTCATGCACAGCTTCCTGAAGGGGGATCTTGATGTCCTGTTGTCGACGAACATCATAGGGGCGGGCATTGATATCCCGACTGCCAATACCATTATCGTCGATAGGGCAGAGAAGATGGGGCTCGCAGACCTCTATCAACTCAGGGGAAGAGTGGGCAGGAGCAATGTCAGGGCTTACGCCTATTTCCTCATCCCTGGAGAGGATCTCATGACAGACGAGTCGAAAAAGAGGCTTCAGGCGATGAGAGATATGAGTTTCCTCGGGGCAGGATTCAGACTTGCGATGAAGGACATGGAGATCAGGGGCGCAGGGAACCTCCTCGGTCCCCAGCAATCAGGCCACGTTCATGCTGTGGGCTTCGACCTCTATGTGGAGATGCTCGAAAAGGCCGTAGCCGAGTTGAAAGGAGCTAAGGTCAAGGAAGAGCCGGAACCTTCTATCAACCTGAAACTCTCGGCCTTCATACCGGAAGGCTACATCGAAGACCTGACATTGCGGTTAAGTATCTACAGAAGGATAGCGCAGGCAAAGGACATAGACGCCGTGGATATGATCGAGTCGGAAATGGAAGACCGCTTCGGATCGCTGCCTGATGAGGTCGGGAGACTTCTCGACATCATGAGACTGAAGATCATGGCAAGAGGAATGTCAGTCACGAACCTATCCGAGACCGACGGGAAGGTGAGATTGGTATTTTCCGACGAAACGCCTGTTCTGCCGGAGAAGATATTTGGTCTCCAGAAGACCTTCGGCGGTCTTCGGGTCCACCGTGACGGTTTTGAGATCTCCTTGAAAGGCGGCTCGAAAGACCGCAGGAACATGACGGTCTTGTTTGACGTGATGAAGGGATTGACGTGATCAGTCCGCGATTTCCCTTTACTTCTCCGGAGCTTTCTGATAATTTTACAATGGATATGAAGAGGTCCAAAGGAATCAGCATGGCATTGCAGGCCATCATTATCATCCTGACGCTCATTACGGGTTGCGCAAGCATGAGCAGTGATGAGAAGATAAAACGGTCCACTGCCCATTATCAGTTAGGGATATCATATCTCAATGACAACAATGTCCAGCCGGCCTATGTAGAACTCCAGAAGGCATTGGACCTCAATCCTCATGATAAGGAGGTCCTGAACGCCCTCGGTGTTATCCATCTCCTGAAGTTTGAAGACTATCCCAAGGCAGTAGAATATTTCAAAAGGGCCTTGAATGAGGACAAGAACTTTTCTGAGGCCTCAAATAATCTCGGCTTCGCATACGAACGGGAGGAAAGGTTCCAGGAGGCTATCGAATCATACAAGGATGCCCTCTCAAACCCTTTTTACAAGAATGCGCAAAAGGCCTTCAACAATCTCGGCAGGGCCTACTACAGGATCAGGAAGTACGATGAAGCCGCAGACGCCTATAAGGAATCGATAAGGAGGTCCTCTGATTTTCCTCTTCCCTATTATGGCCTTGCCCTCTCCTACAACGCCCTCGGAAGGTATGATGACGCTGCGGCAGCCCTTAAGATGGCGATTGGGCTTGATCCCGACTATAAGGGGGATACGGAGAAGTTTCGCAAAGAGATAAGGGAGAGAAGGCTGTTCGCAAAAGGAAATGAAGAAAGGGACATAGATGACCTCATTGAAATTTTGAATTACTGATAGCACTGCTTTCCCTATGGTTTATATAAGGAAGATGCTCGCTTCTCACTTGCAACCTTATGGATCAACACAATTTCTGTTCAGACACTCCTACCCCGAATGAAAAATGCTTCATGAATCTTAAGGGATAACTCTAACAAAATCTTAAAATTACTTGACAATAAAGAATTAATATGATTGAATGTAAGATAGTATGAAGAAAGCTTTCTATATTTATGAGGGAGGGAAAAATAGATGACAAAAAGGATTGTCTCTATCTTTATGGCACTGTTTCTTGTATCATGCGGAAATTCCAAGATTTCCGGTGTCACTACAGAGACCCGAAGTGAGACCAGCGTTTCAAAACAGGCAGTCCTGCCCCCGGTAACGATGGAGTCGGTCCTGTCCCAGGCTGAGAAGGGAAGATACAAAGAGGGTGAACTCCTCGTCAAGTTCAAGTCCGGCGTATCGTCTCGATCTGCCTTGAGTGCCCATCGGTCATCCGGTGCGACTGTCGTGAGGAGATACAGCATCGTCGAGAACCTTGAGCACGTGAAACTTCCGAAGGGGCTCTCGGTGAAAGAAGCGATCAGCCGTTACATGGCCGATCCTAGTGTGGAATATGCAGAGCCGAACTATACAAAATGTCTCAGCTCTACCGTTCCTAATGACCTTTATTTTAATCCGCAGCAGTGGGCCCTCAATAATACCGGCACCTACGCCAACGGTACAGCAGGCGCGGATATCAAGATGCCTATCTCGTGGGACATTACAACGGGAAACGGGAATCTCATTATCGCTGTCCTGGACACAGGAATAGACTACGGCCATCCCGATTTAGTGAATAACATATGGACGAATCCCGGAGAGACATGCTCGGACGGCATAGATCACGATGGAAACGGCTTTGTCAATGACTGCAAGGGATGGGATTTTGTGAATGGCGACAATGACCCGATAGATGACAATGGACACGGGACGCATGTGGCGGGGATCATCGGCGCCGTCGGCAATAATGGGACAGGCATTAGCGGCGTAATGTGGAATGTGAAGCTCATGCCACTGAAGATCTTCGATGCAACGGGTCAGGTGGAAGATACCCAATGTGGAGGGCCATCAGGTTTTATAGCCGACGAAGTTGCAGCCATCGAGTATTCTACTGCGAACGGTGCAAAGGTTATCAATGCCAGTTTTGGCGGGCCTGATTTCTGTAATACTGAGCTCTCTGCCATAGCATCGGCGAATGCTGCAGGTGTCCTTTTTGTTGCTTCTTCCGGTAATAGCGGCACAAACAACGACCTTGCGCCGGAATACCCTGCCAGTTACAGCCTTCCCAATATCATCTCTGTCAGTGCCACTGACCAGAACGACAGGAGGGCCTCCTTTGCTAATTTCGGTCTACAATCCGTTCATGTCGCAGCGCCCGGTGTCTATATTCTAAGTACGATCACTCCGGGTTTAACCTTTTCCCTCTGCACTGGTGCACCCTTCCCCGGATATGATATCTGCAGCGGAACCTCCATGGCCGCTCCCCATGTCTCTGGGCTTGCCGGGCTCCTCTTGAGTTACTATACGAATTTTACCTATATCCAGGCACGTTCAACGATCCTCAGGTATGTCGATGTTCTCCCTGACCTCACAGGATGGGTCGAGACAGGGGGAAGGATCAACGCTTATAAGGCGCTTTCGTCGTTGTTGACGCCGACAAATCTTCAGGCAACAGGAACAACTCCATCGAGCATATCGTTGTCCTGGACAGACAATGCCACTGGTGAGGACGGATACAAGGTAGAAAGAAAAGGTGCGGACGGAACGTTCGTCCAGATAGCTGTGCTCGGACCGAATTCCACGACTTTTACTGATTCCGGTCTCACTCCTTCCACCGGCTATACCTACCGGGTTAGGGCATACAACACGATCCCTGCGGACTCCTCGTACTCGAATGAGACATCCGCCACTACGCTGTCTGCATCAGCCGACCAAGGAGGCGGAGGAGGAGGGGGCTGTTCCATTGGTGCGAGACAGAACATGCCGACGACGATGGCCGATGCCGCTCTCATCCTGTTACCCCTGGTATACGTCGCACTTATGAGGCGGAAGAGATAATCGAGAGACAACACCTATAGGCTGAAGATCAGAAAGGCAATCGCTACATATCCGGCAGTATTCTGCCTGGTGTTTCTGTATCATGCCTTTCCGTTTTCGGCCTTGAGATACCTGATTCCCCTTGTTCTCGTCATGATCCCTTACGTGCTGCGGGAAAGGGTGAATCTTAGGTTTGACACGAAGGATATCGTTGCCGGTGTCGCTGTTTCTGCCATAGTCCTCCTGCCGTTCTGGTTCCTCCTTTCTCAACCCGGAAGATCTCTTCCCTCTCCCTCCGTGAGCACCATGCTTTTCCAGGTCCTTGGCGCTGCCTTTCCTGAGGAGGTTTATTTCAGGGGTTTCCTTCAGGAGCAGGTCGGGAACAATGTCAGAGGGCTTTTGGTTGTGAGCCTCCTTTTTTCTATCATGCACCTGCCCCAGCTTATCTTCTATGGCGACCCTTACGCCATCTTGACCTTTTTCCCTTCCCTTGTCATGGGTTTTCTCTACATGTGGACATCCAATGTCATTCCATCAACCATTTTCCACGCTGCTGCAAATACTCTGTTCGTCGGCCTTTTATGATATACTTGAGCATGCCGGGCCTCAGATTTCTAACATCAGGAGAGTCACACGGTAAGGCCCTCAGCGGGATTATTGAGGGAATTCCTGCAAATCTCTTGCTCTCCCCGGCCGATATCGACTGCGAGTTGAAGAGAAGGCAGTCGGGTTTCGGCAGGGGCGGAAGGATGAAGATAGAGGCCGATCGTGCCGAGATACTTTCGGGCGTGCGGTGGGGAAAGACCATCGGCTCTCCGATAACCCTTCTCATAGAAAACAGGGACCATAAGAACTGGCTTGAAGGGATGTCATCTGACAGCGCCGCGAAAGACTCTATCCCTGCCGTTACGAGGCCGAGGCCGGGACACGCTGACTTGGCAGGGGCCCTGAAGTACGACCAGCATGACATCAGGAACATCCTCGAACGCTCAAGCGCACGGGAGACCGCAATGAGGGTAGCCCTCGGCGCAGTTGCAAAGAGATTTCTTGCCGAATTTAGGGTCAGGGTCGGGAGCTTTGTAATACAGATAGGAGATCAGGGAACAGAGGTCAGAAGTCTGAAGTCCGACGAAGAGGAATTGTTGTTTCTCTTCACGAAGGCCGAGGCATCGCCAGTCAGGTGTCCTGATGAGGCATCGGCAAAAGGGATGGTTGAGGTTATAGAGAAGGCAATGAAGGAGGGAAACTCTCTCGGCGGTATCTTTGAGGTCTTTGTGACAGGTCTTCCCGTGGGCCTCGGAAGCCATGTCCAGTGGGACCGCAGGATGGATGGGAGGCTTGCGCAGGCGTTGATGTCCATCCAGGCCATTAAGGGAGTCGAGGTTGGAGCGGGGTTTGAAATGGCAGGGCGCTTCGGCTCTGACACCATGGATGAGATATTTTACGGCGTGCAGGGGGAAGGGGGACAGGGGCCGAAGGGGGGCTTTTATCGAAAGACGAATAACGCCGGCGGCATCGAGGGTGGCATGACCAATGGAATGCCGGTGGTGGTCAGGGCAGCGATGAAGCCGATACCCACGCTCAGAAAGCCCCTCAATTCCGTTGACATTCTCACCAAGAGGCCCTTTGAGGCTGCCTACGAACGGTCCGATGTCTGTGCTGTAGCTGCTGCCTCAGTGGTAGGAGAAGCGATGACGGCTCTCACCGTAGCCGACGCCTTCCTCGAAAAGATCGGCGGTGACAGCATGGAGGAGGTTAAGAGGAACTTTGAGGGATACCTGGAGTATCTGAAGCAATTCTGAGATGTGAAGCGTAACTCGTAGGCGGGCTCCAAGTATCGTGCTGAAGGGTCTCACAGGATACCTGCTCGCCGGTATGTCCTTAGAAAAAAAATGGATCTCCAGATGAGAAATATCATCCTTACGGGTTTCATGGGTGTGGGGAAGACTGCCGTCGGCAGGGAGCTTTCGAATATCCTCGGCTGGAAACTCGTCGATGTTGATGAAGAGATCGTAAAGGCAAAGGGTATGAGCATCAACGAGATCTTCAGCCTCTTTGGAGAGCCCCTATTCCGTGATATCGAGACGGAGATGATACGGGAGATCGCAGCGAAAGAAAATATTATCATCTCGACGGGTGGAGGGGCTGTGCTCAGGCAGGAAAATATGGAGATCCTCCGAAAGAGCGGCACGATCGTCGGCCTCTCGGCAAGGCCCGACACGATACTGAAAAGGACGAGCGCTAACAGGGAGAGACCTCTCCTCCAGGTTGAGGATCCGTACCAGAAGATCAGGGAACTTCTTGACTTCAGGAGACCCTATTACGAAAAGGCCGATATCATGATCGACACCGAGTCCGGGACCCCGCGTCAGATAGCCGAGGAGATAGTGAAAAGAATCAAGGGTGAAGGATAAGGGATGAAGGATGAAGGCAAGAAGATAGAACAGGTACGCGTAGACTTGGGTGAGAGAAGCTATGACATATGGATAGGGTCTGACATCCTGACGAAATGCGGGCGGCTGATCGGGGACCTTCATTTCAGTCGGATTGCCATAATCAGCAATCCCACGGTCTACGGCTTGTATGGCGAGCCACTTACGAATACCCTCAGGAACCTCGGGAATACGGTCGATGTGGTTATTGTCCCAGACGGAGAGGAATACAAGGACCTCCTCTGGACGTATTACATTCATGGGGAACTCCTCAAGCGCAGGCTCGACAGGTCATCGGCACTCATCGCCCTCGGCGGCGGCGTCATCGGCGACATAACGGGGTTTGTGGCCTCAACCTATATGAGGGGCATCTCCTTCATTCAGATACCTACGACGCTCCTCGCCCAGGTCGATAGTTCCGTGGGCGGGAAGACCGGCGTCAACCATCCCCTCGGGAAAAACATGATCGGCACTTTTTACCAGCCGAGACTTGTCTGGACCGATGTGAATACGTTGAAGACCTTGCCGAGACGGGAGTTCCTCGCGGGAATTGCCGAGGTCGTTAAGTACGGCGTGATATGGGACGAGGAGTTCATCCGGTTTCTCGAAGAGAAGAGGGAGAGGATTCTCGGACTCGACGACAGTGCCGTATCATCCATCATCAAACGCTCCTGTGAGATCAAGGCAGAGGTCGTCTCAAAGGATGAGAGAGAGGCCGGACCGAGGGCGATCCTGAATTACGGCCATACCATCGGCCACGCTATAGAGACTGCCACCGGATATACTGCGTATCTTCATGGAGAAGCCGTTGCCATCGGGATGCTTCGGGAGGCTCGGCTCTCCTGCCTCCTCGGGCTTCTCGATAGCGGGGACGGAGAGAGGATCGGCAGTCTTATCGAATCCTATGGCCTGCCGACAAAGATGCCTTCGGGCATAGACATTGATAAGATCATATCGTCTATGGAGCTTGACAAGAAAGCGGTGAGGGGCGAGCTGAAATTTGCCCTTCCCGAGAAGATGGGGTCCGTCAAGGTGAGGGAAGTTTCGGACAGAGCGATGATTGTTGAGTCTCTGCGAGCGAAGGAATGATAACGGGCCTCGAAGAAAAGGTTTTGTCCGGCTTTCAACTTTCTCAGAGGGAAGCCTTTTCCCTAGCCTCAGTCAGGACCACTGACGCAGAACTCCACCGGCTCTTCTTCGCTGCAGCCAGGGTCCGCGAACACTTCAGAGGAAAGAGGATAGACCTCTGTTCCATCACGAATGCCAAATCCGGCGCATGTTCTGAAGACTGTTCCTATTGCGCACAATCGGCAAAGAGCAATGCTAAGATCCCCGTCTATCCCCTTGTCTCTGAAGAGGCCGTGATCGAGAAGGCCCTTGAGGCGAAGGAGGCCGGAGTCAAACGATTCTGTATTGTTACGAGCGGAAAGAAGGCAGGGGAGAAGGAACTGAAGGCGATAGCGGCAACTGTCAAGAAGGTGAGGCAGACAGGCCTGCTCCCCTGCGCCACCCTTGGACTCTTGGACAGGGATGAACTGTCTCTTCTCATGGAGAGCGGTCTCGAGAGATACCACCACAATCTCGAAACATCAGAGCGATTTTTTTCAGAAGTTTGTTCCACCCATTCCTATTCCGAAAAGATGAAAACCATCGAGGCCGCGAAGTCAGTCGGCCTCTCCCTCTGCTCGGGAGGTATCTTCGGCCTTGGTGAGTCGTGGCAGGATAGGGTGGAGATGGCTTTCGCCCTGAGAGATCTCGACGTCGACTCCATTCCGATAAATTTCCTGATCGCCGTAAAGGGGACGCCGATGGAACAGAGAGAGCCTCTCCATCCCCTTGAGGCCCTCAAGGTCATAAGTCTCTACCGCCTGATCCTGCCGGAGAAGGAGGTGAGGGTCTGCGGGGGCAGGAGACAGACCCTCGGTGAGTTCAGTCCGATGGTCTTCATGGCAGGCGCCGATTCAGTGCTTACGGGAAACTATCTCACGACAACGGGCATTACCTATGAGGATGATATCCGGCTCATCAAGACCTGTGGACTTGAGGTCGGATAGGTAATTGTCGCAGTCTAATGTCTGAACTGTGCAGTGGCGAGAGACTCTGCTCAGCGGGGTCGTTCCCGACGCGCGCAGCGCGGCGGGAACGACAAAAATCATCCGGCGCAGAGAAAGCATTTTCGAAAATCAATGAGCGGCTATTCCGCGACCGCTGGATTTTTTTGTTAAGCGTTGTGTCGTCCTTGTTATTAACAGTCTCAAAATAATATTTACAGATGTGCTCCCTATTATTGGTCAGGACTTTCGGAGATCTAAGCTGACAACAGGGCACAAATGGTTGATAATGGCTGGTTTACAGCTTTGAATTTTGTAAGATCCAACCGTCCTTTACTGCATATCCAAAGATCTTTAGGACTTCGGATTGGGTCTTCGTTAG
>DASRZP010000101.1 GCA_035686305.1 Thermodesulfovibrionales bacterium
GTAACGGGAAAGCTCTTCCCCACGGTCTCCTCAGTCAGCAGCTTGTGGAGCTCATCGATCCCGGCGACCGGCTGATTGCCAAAACCGATAATGACATCACCTTCACGCAGACCCGCTCTCATCGCAGGGCTGTTGATTTCGATTGCGACAGCCATGACACCGCTTTCGACCTTCAAGTTATGAAAACGCACCATGCGCCGGTTGATCACGACATCCTGTCCCGCCACCCCTATGGAGCTGCGGCGTATCTTCCCTTCTTTCATGAGTCCTGCTGCTACGAACTTTGCCGTATTTATCGCGATGGCAAAACAGATGCCCTGCGCAGATGCAATCATCGCGGTATTTACTCCTATTACTTCACCGCGGGAATTGACGAGGGGCCCGCCTGAATTGCCGGGATTCAGGGCTGCATCTGTCTGAATCACATTGTCTATGAGCCTTCCGGACCGCGCTCTCAGCGAACGACCGAGTGCACTCACGACCCCTGCGGTCACGCTGCACTGAAAGCCAAAGGGGTTTCCGATGGCAACGACCAGCTGGCCGGCCTTGATGGTCTGTGAGTCACCGAGGCGTACCGCGGCAAGATTCGGGGCGTGGATTCGTATAACAGCAAGGTCGGTATGCGGGTCATCACCCACGACGTATGCCTCGTAATGCCTTCCGTCAGGGAGGGTCACCTCGATCCTTTCAGCAATGTGCACTACATGGCTGTTTGTGAGGATAAATCCATCGGGTGTAAATACAAAGCCTGAGCCGGTGCCCTGGGTTCCGGGAGGGAAACCGTGTTGCCCATTGCTGCTCGGCCCCTGCTGGATACCGACGTGGACAACAGCGGGGCTCACTTTTTCGACAGCGCCGATTACTGCCCGTGAATACGCATCCAAGAGCTCACCATCATTGAAAGGATTCGGCTCAGGGATGCGATGACCGCCTGTCACACCGTCATCACTGGAAATAGTGCGGAATCTCTTTTTCAAGTCTTTCACTCCTTTGGTTATACTAACACATGTGTCAAGTCTTCATTATGCAGGGTCAAGTGCAGAACCAAACCTCCGAACGATTCGAGCGAGATATGCGTGTATGATTGCCATGGGATTGGGAGCAGGCCGATGGAATAAAGAAAGGGCGTATTGTCATACGCCCTTCAAGAATATCCTTTCTTCCCGCAAAATGATCAGCACGACCCCTTGCACTTGCAGGTTGTTGCCGTCTTCTTTGTGATCTTCCTGATCTTCATCCATCTCACCACCTTTCCAAAATCTCTATGACATTTCGTGACGAATAGAGGGTTTTGTTGCAGAGACACCGAGCCCGATGCACCCTCATCTAGTCATAGTATAGCGTATAGCGGCGATTCTGACCAATCTCAAATACGAGGGCCGCTGAGATCGTGAATCCGCCCTTGTCCTGCTGGCTTTTGTACCGCTCTTTTCTTGACTTTAGGCCGACCCTGTGGTAATTTTGTTGATGGACTACAAGGACACCCTTAATCTTCCGCAGACGGACTTTCCGATGAAGGCAAACCTCGCCCAGAGGGAGCCCGAGATCCTCGCCTTCTGGGAAGGAAAGAAGATATACGAAAAGATACAGGATAAGAATAGAGAGGACGCTTCATACATCCTCCACGACGGTCCGCCGTACGCGAACGGCCATATTCATATCGGCCATGCCCTGAACAAGGTACTGAAAGACATCATCGTAAAATACAAGTCTATGCAGGGCTTCTCTTCCCCTTATATTCCTGGCTGGGACTGCCACGGTCTTCCGATTGAACTCCAGGTCGACAAGAACCTCGGTGAGAAGAAGGAAAAGGTGGACCTCCTCGAAAAGAGAAAGCTCTGCAGGGATTATGCGGCGAAGTTCGTTGATGTCCAGAGGGAAGAGTTTCAAAGGCTCGGCGTCTTTGGCGACTGGTCTTCACCGTATCTCACCATGACGAATTCATACGAGGGGGCAATCGTCGAGGAGTTTGTGAAGTGTGTAAAGGCCGGCTATGTTTATAAAGGGAAGAAACCGGTGCACTGGTGTCCCTCCTGCGTCACAGCCCTTGCAGAGGCAGAGGTCGAGTATGCTGACAAGGAGTCTCCGTCAATATTCGTAAAGTTTGCCGTTGCCCAAGAGAGCCTCAGGAGATACCTCCCCGCGCTCAAGGGCAGGAAGGTCTTTGTGATCATCTGGACGACGACCCCCTGGACCTTGCCTGCAAACCTGGCTGTGGCGTTTCACCCGGATTTTGAGTATGCAGCAGTCGAAGCGGGGAATGAAGTCTATATCATTGCCGGGGGCAGGCTCGATGCGCTCAGAGAGAGGATAGGCCTCACGGGTCCTGTCATCGCAAAGGCCTCGGGCAAAGAACTCGAAGGCATGGAAGTGCTCCATCCCTTCGTTGAGAGAGTGTCGAGGGCTGTCCTGGGGGATTTTGTCTCTCTCGAAGAAGGAACGGGCATTGTCCATATAGCGCCTGGCCATGGCGAGGATGATTACGAGACCGGACTGAAATACGGTCTGGACATTTTTGCTCCTGTCGACGACAAGGGGAGATTCACCGAGCAGGCAGGCGACCTGGCGGGAGAATTCGTATTCAAGGCGAATCCCCTCATCATTGAGACCCTGAGGAAGAGGAATGCGTTGGTCAATGAAGAGAAGATCACCCATTCTTATCCCCATTGCTGGAGGTGCAAGAAGCCTGTGCTCTTCCGTGCAACGGAGCAATGGTTCATCTCGATGGAGCAGCGTGACCTGAGGCAGAGGTGTCTCGGAGAGATAGAGAGGGTGCGGTGGATCCCCTCCTGGGGTAAAGAGAGGATTTACGGCATGGTGGCGAACAGGCCTGACTGGTGTATCTCCCGGCAGCGTGCCTGGGGGGTTCCGATAACGCTTCTGAAGTGCGGCGAATGCGGCCGGTTTGTCGAAGACCATGATCTCCTCGATGGCATTGTGAGACTTGTCGAGAGCCATGGAGCAGATATCTGGTTCACGAAAAAGGCTGAAGAACTGTTGCCTCCGGGATACGTCTGCACGAGCTGCGGAGGAAAGGTTTTTTCAAAGGAAACGGATATACTCGACGTCTGGTTTGATTCCGGCGTCAGCCACGCTGCGGTATTGGGAAAGGACGAGAGACTTTCCTGGCCCGCTGATATGTATCTGGAAGGAAGCGATCAGCACAGGGGGTGGTTTCAGAGCTCGCTCATCGCCTCTGTCGGAACAAGGGAGGCCGCGCCTTACAGGACGGTCCTCACCCATGGTTTTGTCGTTGACGGTCAGGGCAAGAAGATGTCGAAGTCTCTCGGCAATGTGGTGGCGCCGCAGGATATTATCAAGGCAAACGGGGCAGAAATCGTGAGACTCTGGGTCTCTGCTGAGGACTACAGGGACGACATAAAGATATCCAAGGAGATCATCGACAGGCTCGTTGAAGCGTACCGGAAGATACGGAATACAGCCCGGTTCCTCCTCGGAAACCTCTTTGACTATGACGGGAAGGATTATCGCCATGGCCTCCTCGAGATCGACAGGTGGGCCATGTCCCGTCTCCAGGGGCTCGTGAGGAAGGTCACCGACGCCTTTGAGAGGTTTGAATTCCATCAGGTCTACCACAGCGTCCATAATTTCTGCATCGTTGATATGAGTTCGTTTTATCTCGATATCCTGAAGGACAGGCTCTATACAGCAAAGACCGATTCTCCGGAGCGGAGGGCTGCTCAATGGGTCCTCCATCAAATCCTTTCCGTTATGACGAGGCTCATGGCCCCCGTGCTCTCTTTCACCGCCGAGGAGATCTGGGGCTTTATGCCCGGAAGGGACGAGGAGAGCGTATTCCTGACACACTTCCCTGTTTTCGATGAAGAGTTCCACAATGGGCCGCTCGAAGAGAAGTGGGAGAGACTCATTGCCGTCCGGAATGCCGTGAACAAGGCCCTTGAGATAAAACGGCAGGAGAAGTTCATCGGTAATTCCCTCGAGGCAAAGGTCATCCTTTCTCTTCCTGACGAGGACTATGCCCTTCTCGACGCGTACCGGAACTTCCTGAAAGCGCTCTTCATAGTCTCTGACGTCGAAATCGGGAGGGGGCCTGTCAGCGGTGAAGGTGTTTTTGAGAGCCCTGAGCTGCCGGGCATTACGATCACGGTCACGAAGGCGGAAGGCGGGAAATGTCAGAGGTGCTGGAACTGGAGCACAAGAGTCGGGACCTTCGAAGACGCACCCGATCTCTGCGAGAGATGTTATAATGTCGTAGAATGAAAAAGGCCGCATATCTCCTCGTTGCACTCGCTATCGTCCTCTTTGACCAGATCACAAAACATATCGCAAGGGATTCGATAGGTCCCTTTGAGATCAAGAAGATCCTTCCGTTCCTCCAGCTCGTCAGCGTCAGGAACGAGGGCGCAGCCTTCGGTCTCTTCGCGGCTCTCGGAAATACGACCTTCATCCTCATTTCCGTAGTCGCGATCATCGTCGTCCTGGTTCTCCTCATGAGGACCGGGGAAGACCGCTTCGGACTCGCTCTCGTACTGGGCGGGGCAATCGGCAACCTCATAGACAGGATCGTTTTCGGCAAAGTGACGGACTTCATCGATGTCTTTGCAGGCAGGTTCCACTGGCCCGCATTCAACGTCGCAGATTCATCTCTTACCGTCGGACTCGTAGTGCTGCTCTTCCATTCCTTCTTCCCGGGGAAGAGGGAGAATCCGCTGTAATGCACCCGATACTTATCAGGATCGGGCCCCTCACGATACACACTTACGGCCTTCTGGTCGCGGCAGGCTTTCTCGTCGGCCTCCTCCTTGCCGGTCGTGAGGCAAAGAGGCAGAGTGTTGCCTCTGAGAGGATCATGGATATGGGTTTCTATATCCTCCTCGCCGCTATTGTCGGGTCAAGGCTTCTCTTTGTCGTGGTGAGTGCGGACCATTATGTGAGACATCCCCTCGATATCTTCAAGATATGGGAAGGAGGGCTTGTCTTTTACGGGGGACTCCTTCTCGCAGTTCCTGTGGCGATATGGTATCTGAGGAGACATCGGCTCGACACCTGGAAGGTCGCGGATATATTCGCCCCGTCCCTCCCGATCGGCCATGCCATTGGCAGGCTCGGCTGTTATGCAGCGGGGTGTTGTTATGGGAGAGAAGCCCATGGACTGCCGTGGGCCGTCACGTTTTCGGACCCCGATTGTCTCGCCAAGATAGGCGTACCGCTCCATCCTGTTCAGTTGTACGAGTCCGTCGGAGAGTTCCTCAATTTTCTTATCCTCATCGCCCTCAGGAGACATCAGTCCTTTAAAGGGCAGTTGTTCTGGACGTACGTTCTCCTCTATTCGATGCTGAGGTTCGGTGTCGAGTTCTTCAGGGGAGACGAGGTGAGGGGATTCATCCTGTCGGGAATCTCTGTTTCCCAGGGCATCAGCATTGTCACCGCTTTGGCCGCCTTGGTCGTAATGAAGAGGCTTTCCCGAAAACCAGACGCAATCCCGAGATGACGAATGGGACGGCAGAGACTGAAGGAATTTTTTGACAGGCTGATCGAACACATCACGGGATTTGTCCTCGCCCTCATAGCGATCATCGGTATCCTCGGCAGCGTGGTAGGGTATAAGTATTACCGGCACACCCAGGATGACCCAGAGTTCTGCATGTCATGCCATATGATGAAGGAGGCCTTTCAGGAATGGCAGAGGGGAAAGCACCGGGATTTTACCTGTCAGAAATGCCATAATCTCAGCCTCATCGAGCAGAATCAACTGCTCGTCTCCTTTGTGGTGAAGACCCCCGGGCCTTTTTCGCAGTCCCACGGCAGAAAGAAACCGTGGCTCCAATGCAAGACGTGCCATCTCAGCGAGGTTGCCCAGGGTTCAGCTTTGCGAAAGTCCTACGGTCATGCAAGACATGTCTTTATGCTCAATATCGAATGCAAGGTCTGTCACGGTAAGAGTCTCCATCTCTTTAAACCCAATGAGAATGCGTGCAAGGAATGTCACACGGACAAAGGAGTTCACGGTATCGGCATGGAAGCCTTCTCCTGTCTCAAGTGCCATTCTTTCTCGGAGAAGACACCGACGATGGTCTCGAAAGACCGGTGTCTGAAGTGCCATAAGGAGCGCTTCGAGGGCCCGATGTCGAGTTTCCAATGCCACCAATGCCACAAACCCCACGGGAAAATAAAACTCACGTCAGAAGATTGTCTCAGACAATGCCATCAGAGCGAAGTAAAAGTGGGACAGCATGCGCTCCACATGAAGAAGAAGATGGAGTGTCTCGATTGCCACAAGGCTCACACCTGGGTAGTCGGGCAGAAAGCGGCAAAGGGCCTCTGCAACAGATGCCATGTGTTGAAGGACCCGAAGACCTTTGTCTATTAATCTATCCTAATGTGGTTCCCTTTTGAGAAGGAACCGAATCTCTTTCAAACCGGCACTCCTTCCTTGCGGATATTCATCAGGAGAGGGCTTTTGATGTGGCGGTAGTCATGTTCCGAAACCGGATAGACGGACAATAATACGCCGTGTTTGGAATTCAGGTCGGAAGCAATGTCTATTATCCTGTCAATTTCCTGCCCCGGCTTGACTCTTCCCTGAAGCACTAATGCCACGTTAATGTCAGACTTTCCTGTCGCCTCCACCCTTGCCCATGAGCCGTAGAGGATTATCTGCTTCAGCCTGTCTTTATATAAGGCGGATAATTCCCTTTTGAAATCATCGATCGGTCTTTTGAATGCGTGGCTTTGGTTCTGAGTCTTAGTTTTCATATCACCACCATATTAAGGGTTTCATGAGCTTATAATCCAAACGTTGCTTCCCTACAAGAGGAACGTTCCTCTATGCGTCAGCGCATCCCCGCGTATGCGGGGAACATGGCATAAGGTGTTCTCAATTTCCTGCCTCATGCGGTTCATCCCCGGGTATGCGGGGAACATAAAATCCGAAACGCTACATGCCCCCATGCCGTCGGTTCATCCCCGCGTATGCGGGGAACATGTCCAGGACGGGTCTGGCAACCGCAATTATACCGGTTCATCCCCGCGTATGCGGGGAACATGCCATTAAGGGCTCTCCTACAATCGTGGAGAGCGGTTCATCCCCGCGTATGCGGGGAACATCCCTATGCAGAGCACCGGGGAAGAGACCTCCTCGGTTCATCCCCGCGTA
>DASRZP010000102.1 GCA_035686305.1 Thermodesulfovibrionales bacterium
GTGGGAGCTGTGTCCACGTATACGTTCAGCAGTGTAAATGCCAACCATACCATCTCGGTGACATTTGTAGGGATACCATCGTATACCATCAGTGCCGGTGCAGGGCCAAATGGCGCTATATCGCCGTCAGGTACTGTCTCCGTAAAGGGCGGTATCAACCAGAAGTTCACCTTCACGCCGGCCGCCGGCTGCCGTATAGCGGATGTGCAAGTTGACGGAACATCTGTGGGCGTAAGGACCACATACACCTTCTACAATATCCAGGCGGCCCACACGATCACCGCCTTTTTCGTGCTTGATGTATATTCGGTCAATGTCACGGCGGCGACGGGAGGAAGTGTCACTGTATCTGGACCGTCAATTACAACAACCACGGTGAACGGGGGAGACAGCAGAATGTTCACGGTGAACCCTGGCAGTCTTACCCTCACCGTCACCCCGGAACCTGGTCGTAAGGTGGTGAGTGTAATCGATAATGGAGCAGCAAGATATGGTGTAACGGCCTATACCTTGACGAACATAAGAAAGGACCATACTATCAACGTGTATTTCAGGTAAGTGGCTTAAAGAGGTCGCAGGTTATTGACGACAGAAAACTTCAGAGGATGACACAAAGGGGCAAGAGGGATACCATTGCCCCCTTGCCGCTCTGCATCACCAAAGTCTGCTGCTCAGGCAACATCAATGGGAGCAGTCACGCATCTTTACCTTCCAGTTGCATAAAACTATCTTGTTCGGGAAGGCAGGTATGGTGAGAAGCCTTGTATCGCGATACCTTTGATGGTTGCCGACTGCCGCTGTATGCTCAATGCGGGAGGTCACTTACGCTGAAGTCATCGAAGTACCTCATTGTAGGAATCTCATCGCATGTACAGGGCTTCGATGCATGCCTGCCTTGCCATCGTTTGCAACGTTACGGTTTACCATTACTTGCTCAGTACCTTCAGGGCCTTTTTGTTGTCCGATGAAGAAAAAATGCAGGTCGCGGTTTTCCCTGTGGCGGTTGCACCGTACACGTAGTTGATATTAATTCCTGCGTCCGCGATCTTCTTGGCTACCTTCTGCAGTTCTCCTGCCTTGTTCGGCATTTCTACCGCGAATACGTCTTCTTCTTCAGCCTTTGCTCCAAGCTTCGCAAGAGCTTTCTTGGCTTTCGCATTGCCGTCGGTGATGAGCATGAAGAACGCCTTCCCCTCCATTCCGTAAGCGCAAATTGAACTGATATTCACTTTCGCCGCTGCAAGGGCGGTCGTGACCTCTGAAAGCAACCCTGGCCTGTCCGGCATGTCGAACTCTAACTGTTTCACCTTTTTCCCTCTCGTCATAACGTCCTCCTTGGAAGAGCTTTCTATCTGAATTGTACATCATGCCCGAGAAAAGTCAAATCGAGATCAGACGGAGAAGTAAGGAAGGGGCGGGGAGACTGCCTATTCGATGTCAAATGTCCTTTTTACAAATATGGGCCCGAAGCGGCGGTATTCTGCGCTTACCCCAAGAAGTCTCCGACAGAAACACTGGTAGTTCTCAGTCTCGCTTCTGTCTTTTCGTGCCTGGCACTAGTGATCTTCAGGCTTTCTCTTATCCCGACTATCTTGATTATTGGGGTTATTACGGTTACTAAAAGGATGGTTCTTGACCCAGGCATCAAGCGAACTAAACTGAATGGCCGCTACGACAGGAAGCATGTAGCCTGTCGTAAACAAAGTCTGTTTGAGAAAGTCACGTCTCATCGTGATGGTATTGCAATTGTCATCAAACATGAGTGCACATCCTTTTTAAGACTGTTCACAGACATCCGTCTCCACAATATGCCGGGGCTTCTCTCAAGACCTGCCGCTTTCCGCCATTCTTACGAAGAGTTGATCTTATCTGAAGCTGCACTGCCTCTTTCTAATTTAATGGTACCAGAAAAAAGTTCCTTGTCAAGTTGATGTATGCGGTGCAAACTTTTTTCGAAAGGGCTTTCAGGTGAGGAGACCTGACCCGCCTGATGGCCGTAATGTCACAATGGTCGCTCCCCATCCCCCGGCTTCTTCTCCTGCCTGAGTATAGGAAGCGACACTGGGCAGTCTTCCAAGGATCGAATGAACGGTCCTCCTCAGAGCACCGCTCCCTTTGCCGTGGATGATACGAACCTGGAGTATCCCTCGTTCTCTGCAGACCCCGAGGTATGTGGGCAACAGGTCTTTGAGGTCGCGTGGCCGGAAGGTATGGAGGTCGAGTACCCCGTCGATCGGAACCTCGACGACTTGGGGCTCTTGAGGGTTCTCTTCATCATCTGTCAGTTGCACGATCAATAGGTGAGGAGGAGCCGGTTCTTGCCCATTCCCGCCTCGGACGTCTTCCCCTTCGTCCGGGGTATTCCTGACCGTGAACTATCCGAATTGACAGAGACCTCCCTCTTGAATAATCCAGGAGGGATTTCTGTATCGCCGATGAAATTGCCCGATTTCTTCGTACCGTCAAAACTGAGAAGGACATGCGTCCCCTTCGCCTTGCACTTTTCGATTACGCGAAAGAGGTCCTGGAGTCTGAAGTCCCCTGCTCCCGGAAGCAGGCCAAGACCGCCTGTGCCGGGAGGATCACAGTATATAACATCTCCTGCCTTTGCCAGAGACATGGCGTCTTCAAAGTCTAGCAAGAGAAAATCGCACCCCTTCACTCTTTCAGACCAAAGGACAACCCTTTTCGCAAAGGCTTCAGGTGATATCGGATCATGCAAGCTACTGAGTGTGGACAGAGAGCCATCGGCTCTAAATCGCAAGGCGCCTTCCGAACAGGAATGAGACAGGAACAAGAGGTCCCCACCGTTGGGCGACCTGTTGTAATGGGCCTTGATCTCCTCATAGACTTCAGCCTTTTCCCCACTCTTCATTTTTTCCCATCGTTCGGTGTACCACTTCATCAAGGTCCTCGGCGACTTCTTGAGCGTTTGCCAAATTTCCATCAAGGGTCTGAAGTTGTCCGAGCCCACTCCTTTTTCGGGTGCATAGGTTGCCAAAACCGCACCGCTTCCGAGGAAGGGCTCAAAATACTTACCGCCTTTCTCGGGGAAATGGGAAACGATTTCGTGGGCAATACGCTGCTTATTACCACTCCATTTGAGGAGCTGGCGCCGGAACGGTTTAACATCGTTGTCGGGAACATGATCAAGAAGCTTGAGTTGCTTCATCTGCCCTCAGAGTCAAGCGATCGGGCCCCATGCCTCAGAAACACGAACCATAGACATCGTCATTCCCTTTCTTGACACAGGACTGGCCGGGGTCGCAGTCGGAATTTGTCATGCAGAATTTCCCGCGCTTCGCAGGAGAAGGAGGAGCAGAAGAAGGGGGAGCAATAGAAGAGTCCGGTTTACGCTCTTTGAGGATCTTATTGACACTGACACATTCGCCGCGATTACTATAGGCCGGCGTTATACATCTTTCGCTATTGTACATGTTGCAGTCGATGTCCGTAGTGCATTCGGTAGCGTATGACGGTTGACAGAAGAAGGGCATCAAAATGGCTGATAAGACCGCCGCGAAGATCGTTTTCATATTCCGCCTCCATCTGTCTTAACCTCATAGGCGCATAGCATATCATGTCCGGTGAAGCTGGTGTGGTGAGAAGCCCTGTATCGCGAGAACTTACTGAGGTTCATATGACAGAATAATCCACAACGATGCCCGAAAGCAACCTCTGCCTTGTTCAGTCGACGGAGAAAGCACACGGAAGGGAGGTCGGTCCGTCTCACTGTCCTGGTGATATCCTTCCTGAAACGATGAAGATCAGGAAGGCCGTCACCATCTGGAGGGAAAGACCGATGAGGAGAGAGGAGAGGAAACTCAGCCGGGGAGTAACAAAGATGACGGACAGGATAAAGACCATCCAGGGGAAGATCATGATCATTAATCCCTTGGCATAGGAGAGCACCGCGTTTTGGCCGCTGTTGAGGTAAATGAGGACAAAGGTGCTTATCGTTATGATCGGCAGAGTCCCCAGAAAGGCTGCAACCAAACCTCTCGACTGGTTGGCAAGATAGGTAACACCGCTTGTAATAAGTCCACCGATGAGAAAATAGAAGAGGTATTTCAGTTCCATGACGTCCTTTTCCATTATAATCCAACTGCGGCCAAAATATCCTCTATCTGACCTGCGGCAGATTCAGGGGAGGGATGAGATAATAATTTCCTTCCCTTTACTCTTTCTTTGTACTAAAATGGTATCAGAAAACGGCAAAGGATAGGGAGATGAAGAGAGGTTGAGCTATGACATCCGTCCAGGTTGAAATCTTTCTTCAGACCCTGATCGCGGGCCTCCTCCTCGGCGGCCTCTATGCCCTGATAGGGCTGGGCATGACCCTCATCATGGGCGTCATGAAGATCATCAACCTCGCCCACGGTGAACTCATGATGGTTGCGATGTATATTGCCTACTGGATGTTCGTGCTCTTTCGCATCGACCCCTATCTTTCAGTCCTTATCGCCACGCCCCTGTTATTCTTTCTCGGCATCGGTATTCAGAAGTACCTGATCAACCCCGTGCTGAAGGCTGAATCGATCCTTCCCGAAAACCAGGTCATCCTGACTGTCGGCATCGGCATGGTTCTCGCTAATCTTGCTACGATCTTTTTCAAGTCCGACTACCGCTCTACCCCTGTCAGTTATGCCACAAGCGCCTTTTACCTGAGTGATTTCTGGAAGACCTCCCCCATTGAGCTTTCCCTGTCGATACCGTGGTCTGTTTCCTTCGTCATTGCCGTCGTCATTACCATAGGTCTCTCGCTCTTCCTCGGCAGAACGGACATGGGCAGATCCATTAGGGGCACTGCACAGGACCCTGATGCTGCGCTCCTTATGGGAGTGAATGTCAAGCGGATGAGGATTGTCACCTTTGGGATCGGTTCAGGGCTTGTCGGCGCAGCAGGATGTCTCTTTATCCCCATCTATTATCTCTTCCCTTCTCTGGGAGGGCAGTTTACCCTTATCGCCTTTGTCATTACGATCCTCGGAGGACTTGGCTCCACGATGGGGGCAATTATCGGAGGTCTCATCCTTGGGGTCTTTGAGTCGATGACAGCCACCTACGTCGGCATGGGATGGGCGCCGGTGGGGAGGTTTGTCGTCTTTGTGGCGGCCCTCATATTCCTCCCGGGTGGTGTGGCATCTCTCTTGAAGCGGAAGAGGCTGGCCAGATGAAACAGTATCTCCCGATCACCGCACTTGTGCTTTTGGCGGCCCTGCCCCTGACCGGACTGAGCAGCTATATGATGCATATTTTGATCCTCGTCATTATGTGGTCGACGATCGGCATGGCCTGGAACCTCCTTGGCGGATACTGCGGCCAGGTCTCTTTCGGCCATGCGGCATACTTTGGCGTTGGCGCCTATACAGCCGGTATCCTCTATACGAAATCCGGCCTCTCCCCGTGGTGGGGAGTTCCCCTGAGCGTTTTCGTTGTAGCCCTCTTTGCCTTTGTCCTCGGCTTCATCGTCCTCAGACTGAGGGGGCCCTTCTTCGCCCTTGCCACCCTTGCAAGCGGTGAGGTCATGCGAGTCACTGCAGAGAACTGGGTCGATTTCACCGGTGGCACCCTGGGAATCATGATCCAGGAGCGGACATGGGTTGAGAAGATATGGTATTTCTATATTGTCCTCGCCATTGCGGCAGTGACATTCTTCCTGGTAAAGAAGCTGATAGAGTCAAAACTCGGGTACTACTTTGTGGCGATAAGGGAAGATCAGGATGCTGCTGAATCTCTCGGCATCAACACGACCCTATACAAGACACTGGCCTTATGCATCAGCGGCGTCCTCACCGGGATTGCAGGCGCCTTTTATACCAATTATATGGGGTATATCGATCCTCATGTGGCCTTTGCCCTCCATGACATATCAATCATCACTATTATGATCGTCATGGTGGGAGGTGTTGCGACATACTGGGGACCCTTTGTGGGAGCCATAATCATGGTGTTACTCGCTGAGCTCATACGCTCCATCCCCGGCCTCGGAGTGGCTTATCAGACCTTTTTTGGAATTTTGCTCATCATCATCATCATCTTTTTGCCGAACGGCATCGTAGGTGATTATCGAAAGCTGAAAGGGCTTGTCGGCATGGGGAGGACACTTTCATGAGCCTCCTCGACGTAAAGAACGTTTCGGTGCATTTCGGAGGCCTTGCCGCAATAAGCAACGTCTCCTTCGAGGTCAGGAAGGGAGACATCGTCGGACTCATCGGACCGAACGGAGCCGGGAAGACGACAATGTTCAATGTGATCAACGGTTTCTACAACCCCACAGAGGGCAAGGTCTTTTTCAAGGACAGGAAGATATCCGGTCTGAAACCGCATCAGATCTGTCAGATGGGAGTCGCAAGGACCTTTCAGGTGGTGAAACCCTTGCAGAGGATGACCGTCCTCGATAATGTCGTCGCCTCAGCCTTCCTGAGGGTAACGACGAGGGCCCAGGCCGAAGAGATAGCCGTCGAAACGACAAAGTTCACCGGTCTTCATGATGACAGGGATGTGATATCAAAGGGACTCCCCCTTGGGAAACGAAAGAAGCTCGAGATTGCAAGGGCCCTAGCAACGCAGCCCGAGATGATCCTGCTTGATGAGTCCTTTGCAGGACTGAACCCTGCCGAGCTCGATGAATCCATAGAGATCATAGGGAAGATCAAGGCGAGGGGAATAACCATTATGATCATCGAACATCATATGAAGGTCATCATGGCCATCTCCGACAGGATTGTCGTCTTGAGTTATGGAGAGAAATTGGCGGAAGGGACGCCGAAGGAGATCGGGAGCAATCCTGCTGTTGTGGAGGCCTATCTTGGAGAGGCTGAAGGTGCTTGAGATAAAGAATGTCGATGTCTTTTATGGTGATGTCCAGGTGATCTGGGACGTTACTTTTGAGGTGAAAAGGGGCGAGATTGTTGCGCTCATCGGCGCAAACGGGGCAGGCAAGTCAACGACTCTGAAGACGATCTCCGGGATCGTACGTCCTGCAAGAGGAGAGATAATTTTTGACGGGACTGTGATTACCAGAACCGAACCCTATAAACTCATAGGGATGGGATTGGCCCTCTGCCCCGAAGCGAGGAAACTCTTCGTAGAGATGACCGTTGAAGAAAACCTCGACATGGGCTCGTTAAGGGGGGAAGCAAAGAGACAGAGACGGAAGACGAAGGAGATGGTCTTTGAGCTCTTTCCGAGGCTCAGTGAACGGAGGAGACAGCTTGCCGGTACCTTGAGCGGCGGGGAGCAGCAGATGGTCGCCATAGGGAGGGGGCTTATGGCACTGCCAAAGCTTCTGATGTTCGATGAACCTTCTCTCGGACTTGCACCGATACTGGTGCGGGAGATCTTCAATGTTATAAAAAAGATACGGCAGGAAGGAACGACGGTCCTTCTCGTTGAGCAGAACACAAAGCAGACCCTTTCATTATCCGACAGGGCCTTTGTCCTGGAGAGCGGCAGAATAAGCCTCCAGGGGGCAGGGCAAGCATTACTCAATGACGAGCACGTGAAGAAGGCCTATCTTGGGGTATGACAACGGGCGGGTAAGGCTCCGGACAAAAGCGTGTGGCGCTCGGCCGTATAGGAGGTGAGGAGATGTTTGTATCTGACTGGATGACGAAGAAGGTTTACACGATCGGTGTTGATGACAGTATATCCGATGCGATCATGATCATGAAGGAAAAGGGTATCAAGCACCTTCCCGTCCTGAAGGACGATAAACTGAAAGGCATCATCTCGGACGGGGACATAAAGGAATTCAGTCCCTCGAAGGCCACGTCCCTTGATATCTATGAGCTCCATTATCTCCTTGCAGTGACAAAGGTGAAGGAGGCGATGAAGGTGAAGGTCTTTACCACCACTCCCGAGACGCCCGTGGAAGAGGCAGCCATGGTCATGCATGACGAGAACATCGGATGCCTTCCGGTACTCGACCAGGGGAGGCTTGTCGGCATCATCTCGGACAGGGACATATACCGCGTCCTCGTCGACATAACCGGTGTGAGGCACGGCGGCCACAGGATTTATGTTACTATCGAGGACAGGCCAGGGTCGGTGAAAGAGGTGGCTGACATCATCAGAAAACATGCATTCCATCTCCAGAGTATCCTCACATCCTACGAAGGCGTGAAAGAAGGATACCGTGACCTTGTGATCCGGGCCAAGGGAGCAGGCGATTTCAGAAAGCTCAAGGCCGAGCTCGAGGGTACCTATAGAAACGTGAAGATAAAGAAGGGTTGATGCGATGATACGCATGCCAAGTCCCAGTTACGGCATAACAATACGGGTTGCCATCGATAACCGCATCGGAATGTTCGCAAAGATCGCAACGTCCATCGGCCTGGCCGGCGGAGACCTCGGTGCTGTCGACATCGTTCGTGTTGAGAAAGGAAAGGTCGTTCGGGATATTACGGTCAATGCGCGGGACGAGGAGCACGAAAAGGAGATCGTAAAGGCTATTGAAGAGACAAGCGGCGTAAAGGTGATCTCGGTCATGGACCAGACCTTCTCCGCACACGAGGGCGGCAAGATCGAGATCCACAACAAGGTCCATGTGAGGGACAGAAATGACCTCTCAAAGGTCTATACACCCGGTGTGGCGAGGATCTGCAGAGACATCGGAGAAAACAGGGACCACGCTTACCGGTATACCATAAAGGGCAATTCGGTGGCGGTGGTTACGGACGGGTCCGCGGTCCTCGGTCTCGGCGATATCGGGCCTGAAGCGGCAATGCCGGTTATGGAAGGCAAGGCGATGATATTCAAGGAGTTCGGCGATATTGATGCTTTCCCGATCGCACTGAAGACGAAGGACACCGAAGAGATCATCAATACGGTCAAGAACATTGCAACACCCTTTGGCGGCATAAACCTTGAGGATATTTCCGCCCCCCGATGCTTTGAGATCGAGGCGAGGCTGAGAAAAGAATTGGACATCCCTGTTTTCCATGATGACCAGCATGGAACGGCGGTCGTCGTACTTGCTGCCCTCCTCAACGTATCGAGGCTTCTCAAGAAGGACATCAAGAAATTCAGGGTCCTTATCCTGGGCGCCGGCGCAGCAGGGATGGCCAACGCACTCATGATGTCGGCCTTTGGAGTAAAGGATATCACCCTTTGCGACAGGGCCGGTGCGATCTATGACGGAAGAAAGAACGATATGAACCCATACAAGATCGCCATCGCGAAGAAGACGAACCCGAGGAAGGTGAAGGGAGGTCTCAGCGAAGCGATAAAGGACGTGAATGTCTTTGTAGGCCTTGCAAGCCCCAATACCGTCAGACCCGAGGACATACGGAAGATGGCGAAGGATCCTATCATATTTGCCCTTGCGAATCCGGATCCAGAGATCGCTCCCGAAGATGCCCTCCCTCTCGCAAAGATCCTTGCGACGGGGAGATCCGACTACCCGAACCAGATAAACAATATGCTCGGTTATCCGGGGATATTCAGGGGGTTGCTCGATGTCCGGGCGCGGGGTGTGAATGAAGAGGTCAAGTTTGCAGCTGCCAAGGCGATCGCCTATACGGTAAAGGGTGACGAGCTCCATGAGGATTATATCATTCCCAGTCCCTTTGACAGAAAAGTGGTTGCTGCCGTTGCCCAGGAGGTAGCCAAGGCAGCGAGGAACACGGGGCTCGCGAGGAAATAGGATGAGTGATTACCGTATCGAAAGAGATTCCATCGGCGAAGTCCAGGTTCCTCGGTCTGCCCTCTATGGAGCGCAGACCCAGAGGGCCGTCGAGAACTTTCCTGTGAGCGGTATCCGCTTCCCCCGTGTCTTTATCCGCTCTCTCGGGCTCGTGAAGGCCTCTGCTGCGCAGGTGAATGCCGAAATGGGACTTCTCGATCATGGGATGTCGCAGGCAATTCAGCAGGCTGCCCAGGAGGTAATGGAAGGACTGTGGGATGACCACTTTCCCCTCGACATATTCCAGACAGGCTCAGGCACGTCGACGAATATGAATGCCAACGAAGTTGTCGCTGCGAGGGCAAACGAGATCCTCACAGGATCGAGGAATTCAAAAACTCCTGTCCATCCGAATGACCACGTGAATATGGGGCAGTCTTCGAATGATGTGATACCCACCGTCATCCATGTCTCTGCCTGTCTCCTGGTCAAAGAAGAGCTCCTCCCTGCATTTGAGCTTCTTGAGAGGACCATAAGGAAGAAGGCGGAAAACTACAAAGGCGTCGTCAAGACCGGAAGAACCCATCTCATGGATGCAATGCCCTTGACCCTCGGACAGGAGATGTCGGGATGGGCAGCACAGGTGGTGTATGCCATTGAGAGGATTCGGACTACGTTGCCGGGGCTCTCGGAACTCGCGATAGGGGGAACGGCGGTCGGTACAGGGATAAACGCCCATCCCGATTTTGGCTCGAAGGTGTGCAGGGTGCTGCGGGATAAGACAGGCATTGATTTCGTTGAAGCAGCGAATCACTTCGAAGCCCAGTCAGCCCAGGACGCTGTCGTCGAGTTATCAGGTCAGCTCAAGACATTCGCAACAGGCCTCATGAAGATCGCGAATGACCTGCGGTGGATGAACAGCGGCCCTATGGCGGGGCTATCGGAGATACGACTGCCCTCCCTTCAACCCGGTTCATCCATAATGCCAGGGAAGGTGAACCCGGTGATCCCTGAGGCCGTCAGGATGGTCTGCGCGCAGGTCATGGGGAATGACACCGTCATATCCATAGCCAACGCAATGGGGGATTTCCAGCTGAATGTGATGCTGCCGGTGATAGCCCATAATATAACCCAGTCGATCACGATACTCTCCAACGTGTCCCATCTCCTGGCGGAGAAGGCCCTCGAAGGTCTTGAAGTGAATGAGGAACATATTCACGAACTGATCCACCGAAACCCGATTATTGCGACTGTCCTCAACCCCATCATAGGGTACGAAAAGGCGGCAGAGGTCGTTAAAAAGGCATTGAAAGAGAGGAAGACGGTGAAGAAGGCAGCAGTCGAAATGGGGTATCTCTCAGAGGATGACGCTGAAAGGCTCCTGGACCCCGAGATGATGACGAGACCGGGGCTCAACGATGTAAAGGAATAGGGGATTGAAAAAGGCGTGACCATACAATTCCTGAAGAGTACCGTTGGAAGAAAGCTCTTGATGGCTGTCACAGGCTTTTCCATGATCATCTTTGTCATTATCCATCTCCTCGGTAATTCCTCCATCTTTGCCGGTCCCGACGGTATCAACGCCTATGCAGCGGCTCTCCACCGTTTCGGCCTTATCGTCTGGGTATTCCGCATCATCATGCTGACGCTCCTCTCACTCCATCTCTTTTTCGGTATTCAGTTGACCCTCGAAAACCGGGCGGCAAAATCGAAGTCCTATGTTGTTCAGGAGAGCCTCAGAGCGACCTTTGCCGGGAAGAACATGATCTGGACGGGGCTTCTCATAGGGGCATTCCTTGTCTACCATCTTCTCCATTTCACCTTTCAGGTTACAAACCCCGAGATTGCCGCAATCAGGCACCTCGATGCAGCGGGGAGGCAGGACGTCTTTATGATGGTGGTGCTCAGCTTTCAGAAGAGTGTGATCTCGTCACTTTATGTTTGTGGCATGGCGGCCCTCGGTTTCCACCTCGGACATGGCATACAGAGTTTCTTCCAGACACTGGGGTTGAATAACGACAGGAGCCTCTCTCTTCTGGAAAAGGGAGGAACCTTTGCAGCCCTTCTCCTTTTTCTCGGATATATATCGATCCCGATCCTCATCTTTGCACGGATCGTGAAATAGAGGATATCGTATGAGACAAAACTCTGGTGCAGTGCCAAAGAGGTTGATGAAAAGAAGTTGTCTCACGGGAGTACATTGTGATTCTTGACGGGAAATGTCCTTCAGGCCTCCTTTCAGAAAAATGGGAGAGACATCGCCATGAGATGAAACTGGTGAGTCCGGCCAACAAGCGGAAATACCGGATCATCGTTGTCGGTACCGGTCTTGCTGGGGCCTCTGCTGCTGCGACCCTCGGAGAACTCGGGTATAGCGTCGATTCTTTCTGTTACCAGGACACCCCGCGAAGGGGCCACAGCATCGCAGCCCAGGGTGGCATCAACGCAGCAAAGAACTACCCGAATGATGGAGACAGTATCTTCCGGCTTTTCCATGACACGATCAAAGGAGGAGACTTCAGGTCTCGCGAGGCAAACGTTTATCGTCTGGCAGAGGTGAGCTGTAGTATTATCGACCAGTGCGTAGCCCAGGGAGTCCCCTTTGCCCGCGACTATGCCGGTTATCTCGCCAACCGTTCCTTTGGCGGCGCCCAGGTCTCGAGGACCTTTTATGCGCGGGGACAGACAGGTCAGCAACTGCTCCTTGGCGCCTACTCAGCCCTCTCACGCCAGATGAAGGAGGGGACCGTAACACTTCATCCCCGGACAGAGATGCTTGACCTCGTTATTATTGATGGTGAGGCCAAGGGCATTACGGTTCGCGACATGGTGACCGGCAAGATAGGCTCCTATGCGGCAGACGCTGTCTGCCTCTGTACGGGCGGTTATAGCAACGTCTTCTATCTCTCGACGAACGCGATGGGATCGAATGTGACGGCGACGTACCGCGCGTACAAGAAGGGCGCCTTCTTCGCAAACCCCTGTTTTACGCAGATCCACCCGACCTGTATCCCTGTCACCGGAGACCATCAGGCCAAGCTTACCCTGATGTCCGAGTCCCTCAGAAATGACGGCAGGGTCTGGGTGCCGAAGACGAAGGGAGACAGACGGGCGCCAAATGAAATCCCTGAAGAGGAGAGGGACTACTACCTGGAGCGAAAATACCCGAGCTTCGGCAATCTTGCTCCCCGCGACCTTGCGTCCCGTGCAGCCAAAGAGGTCTGTGATGAAGGCCGAGGGGTCGGAACGAGCGGCCGGGGCGTCTTTCTTGATTTCAGTGATGCCATCAAGCGCTCTTGTGAAGATAAGATACGCGAGCGTTACGGCAACCTCTTTGAGATGTACGAACGGATAACCGACGAGAGTGCCTACAAGCAGCCGATGCGCATCTATCCGGCGCCCCATTACACCATGGGCGGCCTCTGGGTCGATTACAATCTTCAGAGCAATATCCCGGGACTCTTTGTTCTCGGCGAGGCGAACTTCTCCGACCACGGCGCCAACAGGCTCGGTGCGAGCGCGCTCATGCAGGGACTGGCCGACGGATATTTCATCATACCCTATACGATCGGCAATTACCTTGCCCGGACCAGACCGGGTAAAGTCATTACCGGAAATCCAGAGTTCAGGAAGTCGATGGAGGATGTCGAGGCCTTTACAAAAAGACTTCTTTCGATCAAGGGCAAGAAGACCGTGAATGAGTTCCACCGTGAACTCGGCAGGATCATGTGGGACAATGTCGGTATGGCACGGAGCGAGGAAGGCCTCAGGAAGGCCCTGACACTGATTCCCGAACTCCGCGCAGAATTCTGGAGCAATGTGCATGTTCCCGGGGACGGAGCAGAATTGAACCAGGAACTCGAGAAGGCCGGTCGTGTTGCAGACTTCCTCGAGTTCGGCGAACTTATGGCAAAGGATGCCCTTCATCGCAGAGAGTCATGCGGCGCGCATTTCCGGGTAGAATATCAGATGTTTGATGGAGAGGCGAAGCGCGATGACGAGAATTTCTGCTATGTTGCGGCCTGGGAATTCAAGGGTCTTGAGAGGGATCCGGAATTGCACAGGGAGCCCCTTGTCTTCGAAAACGTCCAGCTCTCGGTGAGGAGTTACAAGTAATGGATCTAACGTTGTTTGTCTGGCGACAGAAGGGTCGGGATGACAAGGGGAGACTCGAGCGGTATGAGGCGAGGGGCATAAGCAAGGACATGTCCTTCCTCGAAATGCTTGACGTCGTCAACGAGGAGCTCATAAAGAAAGGGCAGGAGCCCATAGCCTTTGACCATGACTGCAGGGAGGGGATCTGCGGCATGTGTTCCCAGGTGATAAACGGTGTCCCCCACGGACCGCAGGAAAAGACGACGGTCTGCCAATTGCACATGAGGAATTTCAAGGACGGAGACACGATCTACATCGAACCCTGGCGTGCGAGGGCCTTCCCGGTGATAAAGGACCTGATCGTGGACCGTAGCGGCCTTGATCGCATTATCCAGGCGGGCGGCTATATCTCCGTCCATACCGGTGGCGTCCCTGACGGGAATGCCATCCTCATTCCGAAGGCTGATGCAGATGTCGCGATGGATGCCGCCGAATGTATAGGCTGCGGGGCCTGCGTTGCTGCCTGCCCGAACGGCTCCGCGATGCTCTTTGCTGCAGCAAAGGTCACCCATCTCGCCATGCTTCCCCAGGGGAGGACCGAGGCTGCGCGGCGTGTCTGCGTGATGACCGAGGCGATGGTGAGGGAAGGATTCGGGAGTTGCAGCAACCACTATGAGTGCCAGGCAGCCTGCCCGAAGGGGATCAAGGTCCAGTTCATCGCGAAGCTGAACAGGGAATTCATAAAAGCCCAATGGTAGTATCTGCTGAATCCGGACTTACGGAACCGTATAACCGCAAGTGGGATGATTGATGAAAACAAAGGGGACGGTTCTTTTTGACAGGAGTTTCGGAGATCTCTCCTGATTTAGTCGACAACCCGTTGAAAACTATGATAAATTCTGCATCAAAGATGTAAGACCCACCTAAGCACCGGGAAATTCCTTTAGAAATAGTTGTCGTTATTGACTGCGTGCATTTTG
>DASRZP010000103.1 GCA_035686305.1 Thermodesulfovibrionales bacterium
AAGAGCTCCAGTCATCACCGCCTTGGCGGTATCTCTGGGAAACATCACCGAGATGCCCGTGAATTCTGATATACTCGCAATTGCGTACTTGGCGCCGCTCTTTGTGATGTATTCTTCAGGTTCGGCAAAAACGGTCTTGGTATACACCCCCACAACCTCAGCATTCTTCTTGTACCCGGCTATCTGATCGTTACGGTTTTCTTCCAGCCACCGAACAACGAGAGAGAGGAGAACAAGCGCGACAATGATCAATCCTTCCCTCGGCATGGTCTTCCTCAGTCTCTTTTTCTCTCCAGACTGTTTTTCCATACAGCGGGGCCTCCCCAATCGTTCTGGAAGCGACGAAGCTTCCTTCCTTAATCTTACAACACAACGCTCCCCTTTAGCGCCATCTCCTTTTCTCTTCATGAAAAAGAGCCCAGCGAATATGTTAGAATTTCTTCAGTCCAGAACCTTAGGAACCCACGCCCACCACCTGTTTGCGGCTGTGGGTCAAACGGTTTCAGAGAGAGATTATTATGATTCTTCAGGGACTCAACCCGCAACAGAGAGCAGCAGTGGAATACCTCGACTCGGCGGTCTTCCTGTCCGCAGGCGCGGGAAGCGGCAAGACAAAGGTCCTGACGCACAAGATAGCCTATCTCGTCCACGAAAAGGGAATCAGGGCCAACAGGATCCTTGCAATCACCTTTACGAAGAAGGCCGCACATGAGATGGTCGACCGCGTCGAAAGGATGCTCGGCATCAGGCCGCGCTGGATATCGACCTTTCATAGTTTTAGCGTGAAGGTGCTGAGAGAAGACGCAGACCTCCTGGGTATGTCCTTCGACCGGAGGTTCGTGATCTACGACACGGCTGACAGTCTGAAAGTAGTGAAGGAAATCCTGAAGAGGCTCAACATGGATGTCAAAGAGGCGGGGGCTGCCCAGGAAGTGATCTCGAAGGCGAAGCAGGAATACCGGAGCAGTATCTTCGATTACATAGAGGCTCTTCCTTATCCCGCCTCTTCTTATGCCGAAGTTGCCAGGGAATATCAGAAAGACCTCGAAAGTTCGAATGCCATGGACTATGACGATCTCCTCTACTTTTCCGTAGAACTCCTTGCAACCTCGCCGGAAACACGGATGAAGTGGAGCGAGCGCTTCGATTACGTCATGATCGACGAATTCCAGGACACGAATGACATCCAGTTCTCTCTCATCCAGCTCCTGGCAGGTCAGAGGAGGACGCTCTTTGCCGTCGGCGATTTTTTCCAGTGCATTTACACCTGGAGGGGCTCCCGGCCTTCCAACATCGAGCGCTTCATACGGGAATTCGGAGCAAAGGAGATGAGACTCGAGAAAAACTACCGCTCCACAAGGCGCATCCTCGACATCGCCAATACGATCGTCAACAACGTCGAGTCAGGATGGTCCCACAAGGTCCTGCAGCTCCATACGGACAGGCAAGAGGAAGGTGACATCGAATATAAGAACCACCCTGACGCCATATCAGAAAGCATCTGGATAGCAGAGAAGATCAGGAAGCTCTCTTTAAGCCACGCCTATTCAGACATGGCGATCCTCATACGCATGACCTTCCTGTCGAGGGCCTTCGAGAGCATCTTCATGCAGTACGGCATTCCCTACACCATTATCAGGGGCCTCGCCTTCTACGATCGGGCAGAGATCAAAGACCTCCTTTCCTACCTCAGATTTATCGCAAACCCTAAGGACAGGGCCTCCTTCGAGCGGATCATCAATACGCCGGCCCGGGGAATAGGCAAGAAGGCCCTCTCAAAGATCAGGGAGAACTTCAGGACAGACTGGCTCACGGCGCTGAGAGAGACAAAACTCCCTGCAAAGCAGCGGCTGGCGGCGGATCTCTTTCTCAAGACCCTCGAGGGGCACATTGGCTTGGTAGAAGAGCGCCCTTACACCGTCCTCATGGCACTCATCGAGGATTTTGGGTTCTTCACGTACATTGAGAAGGAGTACAAGGACGAGTCCGCAGAGAGAATGGAGAATATATCCGAACTCTCGAATGTGCTCCATGCCCTGGAAGAGGAGGGGAAGCCCTTCTCCGAGTTCATGGAAGACAATCTCCTCTCCTCGGAGCAGGACAAGATCGGGAACGAAGATTCGGTGAAGATACTCACCCTCCATGCAGCCAAGGGTCTCGAATGGCCCGTGGTCTTCCTTCCCGCCCTCGAGGAGGAAATCTTCCCCTCGGCCAAGTCCTTCCTCAGCGACGCTTCCCTCGAGGAGGAGAGGAGGCTCTTCTATGTAGGGACGACGAGGGCTAAGGAAAGGCTCTATCTTTCTTCCGTCGAATCGAGAATGAAGTTCGGGGAGATCTCCTTCATGACGAGGTCACGATACCTGGACGAGATACGTCACCATCTTTGATCACCGGCAACGAACAGCGAGCGACAGGTAATCTTCGAACGTCTGAGATCTGCGCGATACTTTGAACATACCGCCGATGAGTCTGTGCATCCTGACAAAGCTCGCTGAACTCAGGCACTACCGTGATGCACACAGTGTTCCGTCCTCATGGGGACTTGCGCTAGCGCAGCATTGTGGTAGAATAATACTGGTTCCGATGACAGTCGGGCAAGTGAAATCATCCACCAATCACGAGAGAAAAAGGAGGTCGTTATGAAGGGAAACGAAAAACTTGTCGAGACGTTGAACTCGCTGCTTGCAGATGAGTTAACCGCCATCAATCAGTACATGGTACACTCTGAGATGAACGCCAATTGGGGGTACGAGAAGCTTCACAAGAAATTTGAAAAACGTGCCATCGACGAGATGAAGCACGCGGAGAAGCTGATCGGGAGGATACTCTTTCTCGAAGGGACCCCCATCGTCAGCAATCTGAGAAAGATGCATATTGGTGCTGACGTTCCCCAGCAGCTTAATAGCGACCACGCATTGGAATACGAGGCGATTAAGGCTTACAACGCCGCCATTGTTCTTGCCGGGGAGGTGAACGATTACGCTACGAGAGAACTGCTCCAGGAGATTCTCCTTCAGGAAGACCAGCATATCGATGAAATCGAGGAACAGAAGGACCAGATCGGACAGATGACCCTCCAGATATTCCTCTCTACTCAGAACGAATAGAATTATCGGCGCGGCACAGGGCCCAAAAAAAAGCGGCCGGAGAACGATCTCCGGCCGCTTCGTCTTCATACTACTGCCGCTTCTTCTTCTTCGGCATCTCTTTCGGCGCCTCCTCCTTTACCGCCTGGGTCCAGTTGTTCAGGTCATGGGCGATGTTGTGGCAGTCGGCGCATTTCGTGAACTTCGCCATGATACCGGCAGGATGAGGCGAACCATGGCAGTCCTGGCACTTCGGTATCATCTTGTGCTTTGCCTGATGGCAAAAGACACACTCAAGACTCTTATGCTTTGCCTTGCTTGCGGTAAGAAGCTCGTAGGCCTTCTTGTGACAGGCAGCGCAGTTCTTTGAGGGGACCTCGCCATACACAACATTCTTCGGCATATGGGCCTTATGGCACTTTCCGCAATCGCCCTGTGTCATGTCGGAAGAGTGCGGCTTGTGGCATTGCAGGCACGACGGTTTCTTGCCGTGGACGTCATGGCATGTCGAGCAGTAGAGGTTCGTATGTTTGCTCTTGTGCTCCCTCAGCTGGCTGATCTGCTGCGTATGGCACGTGAGGCAAGGATCGGTAATGTTACCGGTGAGCTTGATATTGAGCGGGGTATGAGGGTTCGTATGGCATGTGAGGCAACCCTTGAGTTCATAATGGGACTTGCCCTGATGACACTGGTTGCAGCTCGGAATGATCTTCTCCTTTGCCACAGCAGGGGGATGGCCGACGTGGCAGTCCTGGCAGGTAATCTTCCTGTGTCCGGCACCATTTGCGGCTATGTCGGCCGGGGGGCCGGCGTGACACTTCACACAATCGCCGCTGGTGAGTTGCACCTTTACAGGTTCCTGGGCAGCCATACCGACAGAGGCACAGAAAAAGACAGAAAAAAACAGGGCCAAACAGACACCGGCCAACAACGTCGTACTTCCTGATCTTTTCATTTCTACTCCTTTTCATTCTTGCGTAAGATAAGAAAAACTTTCCTTAAAAAACCGTCGCTGTCAAGGGTCCTCATGGGACCTTTCATATTACCCTGCGGCAGCATAAAACAACCCTACACACGGCTTCCATTGTACAGAAATCATCGTCGTTGATGCAAGAATATTTCTCGTCCTCTCGGAGGCGGGATTGGCGACGATTCCCTGCCCTGTTCCGTAGACCTCAGATCTATGGTAAACTAAAAAATTCCCGGCGCACCTCTTGAGATCTTCACCTGCGCCGATGAAAAAAAAGGAAGGAGGATTATGGAGTTACTCAACACCGTTCTCCAGACATTTCTTCATCTCGACAAGCACCTCGATCTCATTATCCGGAATTACGGTATCTGGACTTACGCTATCCTCTTTCTCATCATCTTCTGTGAGACGGGACTCGTGGTGACGCCGGTCCTTCCGGGAGATTCGCTCCTCTTCGCAGCAGGGGCATTCGCGGCAAAGGGCTCCCTTGAAGTCACCGTGCTCTTTTTTCTCCTCTCCCTCGCAGCCATTGGAGGGAATACCGTGAACTACTGGATAGGATATTTTGTCGGACCGAAGATGTTCCACAGGGACAATGTGCGGTTTCTCAACAGGCAGTATCTCGACCGCACCCACAAGTTTTACGAAAAGCACGGGGGCAAGACTATTGTCATTGCGAGGTTCCTCCCCATCATCCGCACCTTTGCACCCTTCGTCGCAGGCCTCGGGTTCATGAACCATTGGCGGTTCTCGATTTACAACGTCACGGCAGGCATTGCATGGGTCGGCATCTTTGTTTTCGGCGGTTATTACTTCGGCAATCTCCCTTTCGTAAAGCAGAACTTCACCTCCGTCATTCTCGCCATTATCTTCATCTCCGTCCTTCCCGGCGTTATCGAATTCCTCAGGCACCGCTGTCAGGCGACATAACGCGCATGCCCCTGGCAGATCAAAGCATCTGAACAAGAAGCATCACATTGAGAAACGAGACGATGACCGCCGTTGTCCAGAGAAGAATCTTATGGGAGAGCGGATTGGCGTGTTTTGCCATGACCCTTCGGGAAGAGGTCAGGGCAATGAGGGCAAATATCGTCCAGGGAAGCTGGATGCTGAGAACGACCTGGCTCCAGATGAGCCCCTGGAAAGGGTCTTTCAAAAAGAAGATGACGATCAAGGCGCCAAGAAAGGTAATGATCACACCTGCACGCGAGTGGCTGTCATTCAGGTCAAGGGGTTCCTGAAAGATCCCTGCGAAGATGCTCCCCCCTGCCATGGCTGCTGTTATGGAGGAGGAGAAGCCGGAAAAGAGCAGGGCAAGACCGAAGACAAGGGCAGATCCTCCTCCCAAAAGCGGCCTTAATGTTGCCTGGGCCTGCGGCAACTCGGTGACGACCGCTCCGTGAGTATGAAAGACCGAGGCAGCCACAAGGATCATCGCACTGTTAATCGCCCATCCGACGAGCATCGCAAGAATGGTATCGGTGAATTCATATCTCAGCTGTCTCTCGATCACGTCTTCCCGTTCGAGGTTCCACTGCCGGCTCTGAATAATTTCGGAATGGAGGAAGATGTTGTGGGGCATCACGACTGCGCCGAGAACGCTCATCACGATCGGCACTGAACCAGCAGGCACGGAAGGCACAAACCAGCCTCTCAGTGCCTCATGCCACTCAATCGTTACGAGGCTGAGCTCAAAAAGGAATGCGAGACCGACAAGGGAGACCATGCCGATGATCCATCGTTCGAGCCTTTCATAACTCTTTGAGAGGAGCATCCAGCCTGCAAGGAGGGCTGAAAGAACTGCGCCGATCCTGAGGGGCAATCCTAAGAGCATGTATAATCCGATGGCCGCGCCCATGATCTCGGCGAGAGCGGTAGAGACCGATGCAATGACTGCCGTAGCGAGAAAGAGCCTGCTTATCGAGCCCCTGAAATGCCTTGTGGCAGATTCTGAGAGGCAGAGTCCTGTTGCAATACCAAGGTGCGCTGCATTGTGCTGGAGGATGATCAGCATGAGGGTCGAGAGCGTGACCATCCAGAGGAGAGAATATCCATAGGAAGACCCGGCAGCAACATTCGCAGCCCAGTTCCCCGGATCGATAAAGCCCACCGTAACCAGAAAGCCCGGGCCTATGTACTTCAGGATCTCCAATGCCCCAAATTTCGGCTTATGCCTCCCGATGATGTTTCTCATCCTCATCCCCTTCCCCCTCGTGCCTCGCCCAGGATAACGCTTTTCCCTTTCCTCCGCATGAACCCTTCGCTCTCCAGAGCATCAAGGTTCTTCTCAATCCTTTCCCGATCCATGTTCATTCGCCGAATCAACTCGGACTCGGGGATCTTCCCCTTCTCGACGAGCACCTTCAGGATCATCCCCCTGGCCTGTCTGTTGGAGCCATGAAAAGGCGTCTGCTTCTGATAATGGGCGCTCCTCCTGTTGGGGTTCTCAGATCCCTTTCCGAGCGTTACGCCATAATCCATGAGGGCATAATACCACTCCCTCGGATCGGAGGAATCAAGGGTCTTTTCAACGAGCGGCATGATCTCCGTGTCTCTAATCCCTTCATGATCGTGGAAAAAGAAATGTATGAAGACCCGCCGGATATTGGTCTCGACGAATACTGTCGCTTCATTGAACGCAAAGGCAGCAATGGCAGAAGCAGTATATGTGCCGATTCCCGGCAGTTGCAATAATTCAGGAACCGTTGACGGGAGCCTTCCCTGAAACTCTGTCATGACGATACGGGCTGTCCTGTGGAGGGCAATGGCCCGCCGGTTGTATCCGAGCCCCTGCCACGCCCTCAGTATGTCGCAAAGCGGCGCCTCAGCCAGTGCCGGGAAGTCCGGGAACTTCTTGATGAACTCCCTGTACTTTTCGGTTACCCTTTCCACCTGTGTCTGCTGAAGCATGATCTCAGAAACAAGGATCCGGTAAGGATTGCGGGTCCTTCTCCACGGCAGGCTGCGGGGATGCCTGAGGTAGTGCCGGTAAATAATCCCCCGGAACTTTCGGACAGACCGCTCTGTAAGCCTCTGTGGCGTGAAAGTGACGTCCACACCTTCTCCGTCTTCATTTCCAATCAGGACTCTTTAAGAAGTCCTTGAGGCGACGGGGATCGTCAATGGGATCATAGCACCTTCCCTTCCCGCATGGAAGGACATACCCTTTATCCTCGCCGTACCGGATATAGGCGTGGGGCCGGAAACATGAGCGGGCCGTGTCGGCAAGGGCGCTGTCAGGAGATGCTTCAACAGAGAGCACAACCGAACGGAAATAGGCATCGGCTGCGCAGTAGTAATACCCGGCGTGAATGCCAAGTTCCTTTGCCTTGAGGGAGAAGGCCCTCAAGGCCCTCAAGGCATACTCATGGTATGACTCTTTTTGCGTCAATGCAGCGAGCTTGTCCATGACGATAATGGCCACGGAGTTTGCCGAAGGATGAGGGATATCCTCGACGGACCTCAGCCTTAATCCGAGAACTGCATCCTCGGAATCAAAAAAACCTCCGTCATTTTCACTCCAAAACTTTCTCATGCATGTCTCCATAAGGTTATCGGCGGCCTCGAGATACCGCGCATCACCCGTTATTTCATATGCGCCGACCTGCGCTTCGATAAGATCGATGTAATCATTCAGGAATCCCTTGACGCCATCGGAGTGATAAACTTCATTCTTGATAACGCGCCTCCCGGTGAGTCTGTCGAGACTCGTGAGTGCGAAGTCTTTCAGTGACCCTTCCCCGAGTATTCTCGATCCCTTCAGATAGGCGTTTATGAGCAATCCGTTCAGCGACGTGTAGATCGTCCTGTCAATGAAAGGCTCCTCTCTCTTCCCTCTTGCCGCAAGTAATTTTCTCTTCCCACGATCTATCATTCCGCGGATAACCCTTCCCTCCCTGCCGGTCATCTGAGCAATCTGATCGGGTTCCATCGAGACAAAGAGCACCTTCTTCGCACTGTCATGGTGCATCGATCCCCTGTCATGGAGGAGATGGAGGGTGAGGACCTCTCGTTCCTCGTCGTCAAGGACCTTTCTGAAATCGCCGGCAGTCCAGGTGAAATACCCTCCTTCGTCGTCAGGGGTGACATCAGCGTCTTGACTCGCGTAAAATCCTCCCTCGGGATCGGTGAGTACTTCCCTGACGAATCTGACGATGCCTTCCGCCACCTCTCTGAACAGGATATCGCCAAAGATTGCGTAGGCATCGGCATAATTCCGCAGAAGCCAGGCATTATCATCGGCCATCTTCTCGAAGTGAGGGATGATCCATGCCTCATCCGTGGAATACCGGTGGAAGCCGCCCCCGATCTGATCATGAAATCCGCCCTTTGCCATCGCTTCAAGCGTCTTCTTCACGGCGTAGGCGGCATGTTCATCCTGCTGAAAAAACGATCTGCACATGAGCATTTCCGTTGCCCCGGGCATCGGGAATTTGGGAAGCTTTCCGAAACCGCCGTGTTCGGCATCGAAATAGGAAAGGACCTCTTTTCCGGCTTCGTCGATCATGAACTGACTGATGTCGGCTGAGACCGTGGATTGATGCTTCATAAAGTCCAGGAGGCTGTCGGAATAGTCGGAAACCTCCTTCCTCTTCCGTCGGTAAAGCTGACTCACGGCAGCCAGTATCTTCTTGAAACCCGGTTTTCCGAATCGGTCCTCGGGAGGAAAGTAGGTCCCTCCGAAGAAAGGCTTCTTATCAGAGGTCAAGAACACGCTCAAAGGCCAACCGCCGCCCTGTCCCATAGCCGCTACCGCCTGCTGGTATCTCCTGTCGATATCAGGCCTCTCATCCCTGTCGAGTTTTATATTAATGAATCCTTCATTCAGGGTCTTGATGATCTCTTCATTTTCGAAGCACTCCTTTGCCATGACATGACACCAATGGCACCAGATGGCGCCTGTGCTGAGGAAAACCGGCTTGTCTTCCTGCTCCGCCCTCAGGAAGGCCTCCTCGCACCACGGATACCAGTCGACCTGCTGGTCAGCAGCATGCCTCAGGTAAGCAGCTTTCTCTCTTGACAGCCTGTTCATGCCCTCTCTCTGATCTTCTTCATGGTCTCTCTCAAGAACGCGGGAAGATCGGCAGGCTGTCTCGATGTGACGAGATTTCCATCGACCACAACCTCTCTATCCTCGTAAAACGCACCGGCAGCCTTCATCTCTTTGGCTACGGACCTGTAGCAGGTCGCGTGCCTGCCCTTCAGCAGTCCTGCGGTGATGAGTATCTGGGGGCCGTGGCAAATGGCGGAGACGGGTTTCTTCATCTCAAAGAACTGTTGTGCGATCCTGACGGCGTCCTTTTCCTTCCGTATGGTTTCGGGCGCCCTGCCCCCGGGGAGAATAAGGATACCGTAATCAGAAGGACCGACCTCCCCCAGGGTCTTGTCAATCTCCACTTCATACCCGTGTTTACCCCTTATCCGGCCTTTCTTCATCGAGACAATATCCACGGCGACACCCTCTTCCTTCAACCGGTAATAGGGGACAAGGAGTTCCGTGTCCTCAAAATCGTCAGCGCTGATGATCAATGCCTTCATAACAATCACCCCTTTCCTTATGAGTGCACCCTGGAGTCGCACAAAACCTTTCTTCTTCGGAAAGGCAGGTATGGCGGGCTTCGATCCATGCCCTACCACCGTTTGCAACATAAGGTTGCATTTTGTTTCCCGAAACACAGAGACAGAGGAGGCGCATCAGGGAAGTGAAGTCCTCCGCCTGTGGGTCAGCACGACTGAAAGAGACTGAGAAGTTTTGATAGTGAGATATGGCGTTCCCTTCTGCTACCACACTTCCCCTGTCCAGATATAATCGTTCTCCTTCTTCTTCTCATGACAACGCAGGCATACCTCGACCTTCCCTGACCCACGGGCCTTGCCATCAGCAGCATACATTACCCAGAACCAGTCACCGCCTGCGGGATGATATCCCTTTATTCTGTACATCACGGTGAGGGCATCAAATCTTTTATCAGAGGTATAATTCTCCTGGACAATGATTGAGTCATAGGCCATACCTGTTCTGTTCTTGATGGAACGGTAGGCCTCATCGTTCACAAAGGTCGTGAGCAGCTTGCCATGGGGCTCTGCGCCTTTGTAAAGCCTCCCTTTGCCCGGCCACAGCTGCCACGCCCTGTAAGGGTTGAAGCGAATAATGTAATCGTTCAGTCTTTCTGCGTCTGGCTCCGGCATCGGAACCTGAGTCTCCGATGGTATGATCTCATGGATCGCCTCTCCACCATTCACGCCGGACAGCACAGCCAGCATTACGAGTAAGGGAAAGGCAAGCCTTTTCATACTGGAGGCTCCCATGAAACAACATCACTGACCTTCATTTTCGATCTCATATAAATCCTATCACAGCAGGGTGCGATGTCAAGGCTCACACCATGTCACCTCACGTTACCGGACGTTGCTCAAACGCTCACCTTTTGGATCTTCCTCATCACTGGTCATGGCTGTTCCTGAAAGATATTCTTGTTGTTTATAATGAGAGAGTCTTCCTTTCATTCGAGGTGGCATGGCAAGAATAAAGGCAGTAATCTTTGATTTTGGCGGGGTCCTTGCAGAGGAAGGCTTCAGGACGGGGTTGACGGCCATCGCTGAAAAGAACCGTCTTAATCCCGATGATTTTTTCAAGACAGCCGAGGGCCTCATCTATGAAACCGGCTATGTCACGGGCCGCTGCGACGAATCCCACTTCTGGAATTCCCTCAGAGAGAAGAGCGGCATCACCGCAAGCGATGAAGAGCTCAGGGAAGAGATTCTGAAGAGGTTCAGGCTGAGGCCGGAGATGATGGAGGCGGCAGAAGACCTCAAGTCCTCGGGTCTTATTGTGGCGGTTCTGAGCGATCAGACAAATTGGCTTGAAGAGATCAATAAACAGACGCCTTTCTCTGACTGCTTTGACTACATCTTCAATTCCTTCAGGACCGGAAAGTCAAAGAGAGATCCGTCTCTCTTCACTGATGTATCTTCAACTATGGGCCTTCTGCCCGGCGAGATGCTCTTTGTTGACGACAACATCGAGAACATTAAACGGGCTTCAGGAGTCGGTTTGAAGACGATTCATTTCAGAAGCAGGGAGGAGTTTGAAAAAAGGCTCGCGGACCTTCGTCAAGACTAAAAAGTCGAGGGATCTTCCGCTGGAAGCCCTGCTTCATCAAAGGGCATGACGCCGAGCTGGGTCATGACGGATTCTATGCCCTTCAGTACCTGATGGTAATCGTAGTCAGCCAGTTCCTCATTGAGTGCCCGCACTACCAGGCTGTCAAAGGCCTGGTAATCAAAAGAGCCGTCGAGCACCTTTGAGCGCACAAGCACGCGATAGGCGGTTTCATCATCACGAATATCTTCGCCCTCATTGACCTTGACAGACTGTTCACGCTCAGGAGATGCGATGTACCACTGCATTGCAGCAGAGAGCGCATCATAGAGGGTCACAATGCCGGCTGATATCTTGCCTTGCCGAAGTCTCCTCCGGCCTCCCCTGATGTGGAGCCTTGCCCTCTGAAATGGTCCTTCAACAGGCCCAAGGGCGCCTTCGTCCATCAAGCCAAAATGCGGCACGGAAGGACCTCCTCATTTTTGGGTTTATCAACAATCTCCATGCTCGGTCTCAAGCAGGCACTCATAAGAAGGACCTATAGAGATTCCGGTACATCTCCGGCCTTCTGTCGTCAATAATATTGTTCATATCGTTCAGATCCTTGTTCCTCGCCATTTCGGGATTGATCTCCGCAATGAGCAATGAATCCTCCTCCTCGGGCGCACTGGCGAGCACCTTGCCCTCTGGAGAGACAATCAGGCTCTGTCCGATAAACCTCAAGGCCTGCCCTTCCTTCCTCACTTCCCTTCCTGTCCTGTTTGCCGTCACGGAGAACACCCTGTTTTCGAGGCACCGGAGAGGCATAGCCTGGGGACAATAAGGCAAAACAAGGTTGGACGGATGGGCAATGACCTCTGCACCCATAAGGGCAAGGGTTCTCATGGACTCAGGAAAGAACCAGTCAAAGCAGATCATGATACCGATGCGGCCCATATTTGTATCCCAGACCCTGAATCCCGTGTCACCGGGAATGAAGTGGAGTTTTTCTTCGAAGAAGAGGTGGGTCTTTCGATAAACTCCGATGAACCCTTCAGGCCCGGTGATGATTGCACTGTTAAAATATCTGTCTCCGTCCTTTTCGGGGAGACCGGCAACGATATACAAATTCTTCTCATGTGATAACCTGATGAGCATCTCCGTCGTGGGCCCTTCCGGTATACGCTCTGAAAGCGCTGAGACTTCGTCCCGCGATGCAAACTGGTATCCCGTAGCAAAGAACTCGGGAAGGACAAGAAGGTCCATATCGGCTCCCTTGAGGACACGTGCAACCTCTTTCAGGTTCTCGTCCTTCTCACCGAAGATAGGGTTAAACTGATAGAGACCTGCTTTCATAGAATACTTCGACGGTGCTCTTTCGGTTCCTCGAAGGAATTGTTCAGGATCGGATTATCGACGGCGAGGGACATGGCACTCAATTCCCATATCTATGGATTCTATATCCAGCTTCTGCGAGAACGATAACGAAAGACTTCTCTGTCCTGATCAAGTCTTTCTCATAACCGATGATATCTATAATGTTCTTCACTATCCGCGCTATATTGATGAGACGATGCCTGAGCAGGATTACCTTACCCCTTCCCCATAACGTTCCGAACTCCATGAGCCCGCCGAAATCTTTGTCGCCGGATAGGAGGATACGATCGTGTTTTATTGCATACTCCAGAACTCTCTCATCACTGCTTCCGGCAAGACCGATCTCAGGCACATAAAGAAGATCATACCCTGCATTGCGCAGGCCTCTGACGATGTCGCTATGGACACTTTCATCAGCAAGGATTTTGATCATTATTTTCTGCCTGAAAACATCCTAACTTCTTCTCCCTGAAACTGCCTTGCGGCAAAATCAAGCGCGGCATCCAGTCCCGCCTTTGTCAGCGTCGGGTAACCCCGAAGAATATCTTCCTTAGACATCCCGGATGCGATATTCTGCAGTATCAATGCAACAGATATTCGTGTGCCTTTGACAATAGGCTTGCCGTTAAGGATTTTCTGGTCCGAAACAATCAATGATTGACGTGTTGCCATTTGTTTACCTCCTTCCACTGTCAGAACTGCCGATAGGATCCTTCCCAAGCTTTCTAATAGCGTTGCCTATCTGACGCTTCACAGGCGAGTCGAACTTCCTGATATCTCTTCTCACCCTGCGTGTATAGATAAGCCTGTATTTCACTCGCCGAAAATGTCCTTGTGTGTGTTGATCCTGCCGGCTTTATAATCAGCCCTGGCCTCTTTCACGCTCCTGAGATATTCTGGAGATGTCATGGCAAGCAGATCTTCAATGAACGCATCTCTATCTCTTTTCTTCATCTTCTTGACAGCACCGATAATCGCGTCCGCCGAAACCGGAACTTTAACTGCTAACATATTTCCTCCTCGTTTTTGTAAATTCTAACATTCCTTATTGACTTGAGGATATCGTGGTCTATTCATTTCGCCTGCCCTAATGTCTATATTCGGCATGAATTACTTTCCATATCTCCTTGCAAGTATTATACATTCATAGGCCTATGTCGGACCTGCAAATCCGCTTCACATCACATCCCTCACACTTCCTAAGCCTCGGCAAAGCATTGTCGCGTATCGCCCGGCCAGCCTTGATAACCTCAGACTCCGTTTTTTTTCAACAACTTCTCGTCCACTAACTCACGGACTGCAGCGCCCGCGCCCTTATCGAGACTATAGATTTCAACAAGGTCGGCTGATCTCCCCGCAAGCTGCTGGTACCCCATAGCATAGATATGCAGTTGCGTGCTTGTCACGTCTTCCTCCTGTGCGCGATCCGTAGACTTGAAATCGATAATTATTACCTGCTTTGTATCCGTTCTACGGATGAGATCGATGCGCCCATGTACCACAATGCCTTCGGCTAATTTCAATTCAACAGTCTTTTCCGCAAATTCAATTTTGTCCAGCACATCCGAATTCTCTCTCAGGTACTTGCGCATCACAATATCCGCCTGAGTGCGCATATCTACAAGCAGCTTGGGCCACGCGTAAGGCAGATGAAGATGGTCGTCAAGTAATCGGGGAACGTCGTCGGGCTTCAGATACTTGCCATCCAGCGCACGCCTGTGCACCTCGGCAAGGCAGTCATGCAGAGATTTCCCATACCCGAGTTTCTCATGAAACCCAGGATTGAAACCATACATGTACCTGAGCTTGAATTGATAAGGGCACTGGAAGTAGTACTTCAGTTCGGCGAATGTCAAAGGTATCTCGATATCAGCCTTTGCTGCCTTGGGCTCGATCTTGGCAATTGATGAAGGAGAAGGCTCCCTCGTCAGCACAAACTCCGATGCTGTAAATTCACTGACAAACGACGATTGACGCGAATAGTGCCCCGATGTTGCTTCAGGTGCCCAAGTGCAATAGAGATGCTTCTTGCTTCTCGTAAGGGCGACATAAAAGAGCCGTCGCTCATCTTCGACCGACCCAAGGTAACGCTCCGCTCCCTTTACGGCAGTCGGCGGGATCACATGCCACCACTGCCGGCCCCTTGCACTCGGCGTCGGGAATCTGTTCTTAACAAGGTTCGGCAGGAACACGACCGGGAACTCCATCCCCTTGGCCTGATGGATCGTCATGATCTGCACCGCATCGGGCGTCACAAAAGCCGCGTCTTCCCAACCCTCAGGGTAATAATCAGCAGCCTGATGCCGTAGAAAGCCTGCGAAGGCTGCATAAAGACTCTCTGCACTGCTCTGCCAATGGATCTCCTCAAAATCCGTGATCACCTGGCTAAACTTTCCGAGATTGTAATAGACAAGTTCACCCCGGTTGCGGTCATGTACGCCGCGCCCAGGTATCGTGTCCTCTCTCAGCTCAATAACCCCAAGAAAACCCTGAAATGTCTGCTGAATGGAATAAGTTCGGTTGATCAGGCGGTTCGGCCAGTCAGCTTTTTCAGCATCGAGCCACCCAATCGCCCTCTGGAGCTTTGCGTCCTCAATCCCAAGGTTCGCGGCCTGCCATGCCTTCCTCAGTTCATCTCCGGTGATCTCACCATTCAGATAGTAGACAATTGCTCTGGCAGCCAGAACTTCTGCCGCGTCAAAGAGACCGGCCCCGCCTTTAATCACATAAGGGATATTTGCTCGCCTGAGTGCGTCAACGACAGGACCTGCGCTATTCTTAACGCACCGAAGGAGGATTGCGCAATCAGACCATGTAAGTCCTCTCGAGTGACCTTCTTCCGTAAACGGTACACCGCGCATGGAAAGAACCTTCCCGACAATCCACTCCGCCTCAGCCTGTGGAGAGTTCAACCGACGACAAAGTATGTCACCGTAATCGAAAGGTTGTTTCTCACTGCTCTCCATTCTTTTCGGCAGCCGATTGCGGTTCCTCTCCGCAATTTGCCTAGCAGTTTCTACAACCCCTTTGCTACTACGGAAATTTTTCGCAAGTGGAACTTGATGGACATCCCTGTATCTCTCCTGAAAACCCAGAATGTTCTGGATATCGCTTCCATTCCACTGATATATCGTCTGGTCGTCGTCACCGACTACACGCACTTCTGCCCCTAGTTGATAAAGAAGCACCACAAGTGCTTCCTGAAGGGGGTTTACATCCTGGTATTCGTCTACGATGAGATATTTGACTCTGCCGGCTATCTTTGCTCTCAACTCAGCGTCGCTCTGGAGAGCAGTCACCGCCTCGGTCAGTATCCGACTATAGTCAAGATAGCTTTTTCTATCGAGAAGCTGATTATATTTTTGAAGAGCTCCAGCAATTGGATGTGTCCCAAGCGCCTTATCGTCAATGAATGACTCTCTTATGATCGAGAGGCATCGTTGATACAGGCGAGAGTCCTGCCAACGCTTCAGAGATTTTCCATCGTGGGTGGCAAGGTCCGTCAGCCCTGACTCTTTTGAATGGCGGTGTATCAGAAGTCGCTGCTGTACATCGTTAAGAACTCTGTATTTCAGGAATCGATACTGGTATGTCTGAAGGAGATCCAAACAGAAACCGTGAATCGTGCCGACGAACATTTCGGCGAGGCCGGTACTTTGGCCCAACTGCTGGCGACAGAGTGTGTGTATCCGATCCTTGAGTTCCCCGGCGGCTTTTTCGGTGAAAGTAAACGCAATGATGTTTGGAGGGCCGATGCCTTCTTCAGCCTTGTCTTTAAGAAGCTTAACGACATGCTGTGCGAGCACGCGTGTCTTTCCAGAACCCGCGCACGCAATCACTTGAAGATTACCGTCCAAATGGTTGATTGCCTCAAGCTGCCGCTCTGTATAGTCCATCATGCACCTGCCTCATAAACCGGCAGTGCTCCGTCCCGAGAAAAGCTGTAAATCTGCTCGCCTGCCACAATAATATGATCCACCACCTGGACATTGATTCCACCAAGGGCCTGGAACAGATTGCGAGTTAGCTTGTGGTCGTGGGTAGATGGTTTGGCGCTTCCCGCGGGATGGTTATGCGCAAGAATAACGGAGGCCGCCTTGTGCCTCACTGCCGCCTCTGCAACATGACGGGGGTGTACAAGGGCATCCTTCACTGTGCCCTCGCTTATCAACGCTGGATAAAGGACTCGAAGCTGAGAGTCAAGACAAATCACATAGAATACTTCTTCGGAACGTCCAGCCATGAGGGGCACAAGATACTCGGCTGCCGACTCAGAATTGTTGAGAGGCTTTCGGGAGTGGTTAACACGATCGTGAAAGTATCGCCGAGTGACCTGAGGGATCATTGAAAGAAAGATAGCGGCATTTTCTCCGATACCTTCAACAGAGGCCAAATCCTTTGGATCGGCCTCAAAGACAGCTGAAAGACTGCCGAAACGCTGCATCAGCCTGTGCGCTAAAGGGTTTGTATCAAGCCGTGGGATCGTCTGGAATAAGAGAAGCTCAAGAACCTGATGATCTTCGAAGCTATCCAAGCCTTCTTTGAGGAAACGCATTCTTAACCGCTTACGGTGTCCTGCATGCATTTGTTCCCTAGAAGGAGCCTTGGCCATGCAGTGACTCTATTGCCCCTCAATGAGCGTCTGGGTCATACTCGGATCTTTTTGGTTTGGGCTTTGAGGTATCGTAAGAGGCGAGACCTACAGGGACGGCATTTTTACCGGTCTCGGCTTCGTGCCGGTAGGAATCAACATCTTCTTTACCTGAATCCTTCTTCTTGGCCATAAACCCTATCCCTTCTCAAACACACGATTTCGCGTTAAACCACTGCCCTTTCAGGTCTCATCCATGCGGGCAGAGGTTCTCCAGTTGCCTCATGATAAAGTGTCTCAGGTGCGATATCCAGCCCGTCAGGCCAGCATAATGTTCCGATTTCCTTGTTTACATAGAACTGCTTAAAGTATTCAATATCGGAAAAACGGCTGAAAACACCGCCCTTATATCTATACTTGCTCAAATCAATAATCCCCTTCTTGCCTTTTTCGAAAACAAGTTCAAGCTTGTATTCTTCAATATATCTTGCTTCTAAAACGTCATAGTACATTGTGACCTCCTTATTTTAGGGGCTCAATTGGGAACAAGGGTTTCTGATCTTTAGCCAACTCCCAATCTTTCAATAGTTCTTCTTTATGGATATCTGCCCATTCTATAACAAGCCCTAATGCCTTCGGCGGCAAATATCCTTCCAGTATCGCAAAGTCCTCAATTCTTATCGCTATCGAATAACTTCCGTATCTCGCATGGAAGTGAGGAGGGTTGTGGTCGTCAAAAAACATTGCTATGACTATACCAAAGAACCTGCTTATCTCAGGCATTCCTGCTCCTATAAATCTTACCTACAAGGAGATGTCATAAGAGATAAGTCCTTCAGTGAAGACGTTCTTCCGCGTTCTGGCTTCGTCTCCGTGGGCTTCAATTCACTATTGCCATCAGGTGAATCCTTTCTCTTCTTTCCCCTTGCCATACGCCTCCAGCATGATGGATTCTATCGCGGGACGTTAGTCCTATTTTTCTTTAAATATTAGTATGTTTTAAGATTAATTTCAAGTAACTTATGAATGTTAAGTACCCCTGAAAAATGTCTCCCCTCAGGCCACTCTCTTGACGAAGATCTCTTTGGCGATATCGGGGTCTAGGGCGACGGTGGTCTCATCAACCTGGATAACGTAGGAGGGGGTCTTCTGGATCAGTTTCAATATGCTCCCGGCAGCTATGCCTATGGAACCCAGTCTGTTGAGCCTTGCTGCCTCAGAGGGGACGATGAATACGATCCTGCCTCTTGCACCGACCTCAAAGGTCGAGAGCCTCATGACGACCGGTGTCACCTCAACCTTATACTTCTTGCAGCATTCGCCCTTCGGAATAGGCTTTCCATGGGGACATGACGGTGGATGACCGAGGAACGTACAGACGCTGTCCGTCAATTCTTCGCTCAAAATATGCTCCATTTTGCAGGCGTCAGACTCTACCTGGTCGCTCTTGAGATCAAAGACATCTGTGAAGAGCCTTTCAGCCAGCCGGTGTCTCCTCGTCAAACCCCGGGCCAAGGTACGGCCTCTCTCAGAGAGCGAGACGTTAGCACCCTCCAGACTGATGAACCCTTCACGCTTCAATGCCTCCTGAAGCTCCTCGAAATCCGGGTCATCCGAACTCAGCCTGAAGCGCTCTAACTCAGGCCGGCCTTCCTCGTCAAGGAGCCAGAGGAGTTCAAGGGCCTCGTCGATCCGCTCTCTGTCCACCTACCCTCCTCCGCATGCAAAGGGAAGACTGAGGGACATGACGTGCTCAAAGCTCTTCCTGTGGATGGGACAGGGTCCTCTATTCACAATCCTCTTTCTATGGTCCTTTGTTGGGTAGCCCTTGTGCCGTGAAAAACCATACTCAGGATAGAGAACGTCGTAGTGTTCCATGATCCTGTCCCGCACGACCTTGGCGATGATAGATGCTGCGGCGATAGAAGCACTCCGTGATTCCCCTTTTATGAGCGACATCTGCCGTATATCCAACGTCTTCAACTGAACAGCGTCGATGAGGAGAAGATCGGGTTCTACAGAAAGGTCTTTTACGGCCTGCTTCATGGCAAGCTGCGTTGCCTTCAAAATGTTCATCCTGTCTATGACGTCGGCCTCCACAACTCCGACCCCTATGTCAAGGCAGCTGCAGAAGACTTCCCAGAAAAGGGACTCTCGCTCCCTTTCCGGGACCTTCTTTGAGTCCCTGAGACCGTCGATCCTCTCCGAAGGATCGATCACAACAGCAGCAGCGACGACCGGCCCGGCAAGGGGACCTCTCCCCGCTTCATCGATACCGGCGATCCTCTGAAATCCTCCGTCCCTGAGGGTTTCATCATACCGGTATAAATCCATCTAGGCCTCTTTGGGAACGGCGATTCTCTCTCTTTCCTTCTCTTTTATCTTGGCTGCCTTACCCTTCTTTGTTCTGATATAGTAAAGCTTTGCCCTCCTGACGGAGCCCTTCCGTATCACGTCAATCCGCTCCAGTGACGGCGAATGGAGAGGGAATATCCTTTCCACGCCGATCCCGAAGGAGACCTTTCTGACCATGAACGTACCCCTGACGCCTGTTCCCCGTCTCGCGATAACAACGCCCTCAAAGGGCTGGATCCTTTCCTTGTCTCCCTCAACAACCTTGACGAAAACCTTCACCGTATCGCCAACCCGAAAAGCAGGAACGTCCTTCCTGTATCCTTCTTCAACGGCACTCACGAGATTCATCTTCTTCCTCCTTAATCTCTGAAAGTAATGTATGGTCTTCCCGCGTAAGCGAGGCCTTTTGGAGAAGATCGGGCCTCATCCTCAATGTGCCCTTCAACGCCTCCTTCCTTCTCCACCTCGCAATGTCCTTATGATTACCCGACAGGAGCACATCAGGGACCTTCATCCCCCGGTACTCCGGCGGCCTGGTGTAATGGGGGTAATCGAGGATACCCCACGAGAAGGACTCCTCCACGACGGAACGTTCATCACCTAATGCTCCCGGCAGCAGCCTGACGAGAGCATCTATTATAACCAAAGCCGGCAGTTCCCCGCCAGTCAAAATATAATCTCCTATCGACAGCTCAAGGTCAACGAGTCTCTCTCTTACCCGTTCATCGATTGCCTCATACCTTCCGCATAAAAAAAGGAGTCTCCTCCTCTCCTGTGACAGGGCAAGAGCCGCCTCCTGATGGAAGGGTCTTCCCTTGGGCGTCAGCATGATCGTGCAGGTCTCGACTCCGTCTGCCTTTACGGACTCCACAGCGTCAAAAAAGGGTCCTGGCTTCATGACCATCCCCGATCCTCCTCCGTAAGGATGATCATCGACGGTCCTGTGCTTGTCAGTCGTAAAATCCCTGAGGTTGTGCACCTTCAGATCGATGATTCCTTTCTGGATCGCCCTCTTCAGAATGCTCTCGGAGAAGTAGGCATGGAAGATGCCGGGGAATATGGTGATGATCTCGCATCTCATGACGCACCGTGTATACTTTTTTGAGGCTTTCAAAAAGCTTAATAGAATCGCTCTCTTTTGTCAACGCACCGTCGCTTCCCTGTTCCATGGGAGGAGTGAGTCGGCAGGGATTGGAGAGTTTTTCGCCCTCAGACGTATCAACGGGGACAATGGACAAGGAAGGGAATGTTTTGTATGATTACAATAGGATGGCACAGCAGGATACTATTGAAGTTCTTATGAGAGAGGAGAGGAGGTTCCCTCCGTCTCCGGAATTTCAGTCAGCGGCCCACATCAAGAGCATCGGCGACTATGAGGGGCTCTACCGGCGGTCAATAACAGACCCCGACGGGTTCTGGGCCGAGATTGCCGATGAACATATATCATGGCAGAGGAGATGGGACAGGGTTCTGGAATACGATTTTTCGGTCCCCTCTGTGAGATGGTTTATCGGTGGAAAGTTGAACGCCTCTTTCAACTGCCTCGACAGATTTCTGCCGACCTCTGTAAAAAATAAGGCTGCAATCATATGGGAATCTGATGACGGGCGCTACAGGACCTTCACTTACCAACAACTCTCCTATGAAGTGAACCGCTTTGCGAATGTCCTGAAGAAGAAAGGCGTCGGAAAAGGCGACAGGGTCGCGATCTACCTGCCGATGATCCCGGAGCTCCCCATCGCGATGCTCGCGTGCGCAAGGATCGGGGCGATCCATACTGTTGTGTTCGGCGGTTTCAGTGCCAGGGCCCTGAGGGACAGGATCAAGGACTCCCAGGCAAAGCTTCTCGTCACTGCCGACGAAGGTTTAAGGGGAGGGAAGACGGTCGGACTCAAGAGCAATGCCGATGAGGCAGTATCAGAATGTCCCTCCATTGAAAAGGTGATCGTTGTAAAGAGAACAGGCTCGCCCGTTGCCATGGACGAAAGGCGTGATTCAATATGGGAAGACGAGGTGACGGCCCCTGATATCAAGAATTACTGCGAACCAGAAATAATGGATTCCGAGGACCCCCTCTTCATCCTCTATACATCGGGGTCTACAGGAAAACCGAAGGGCATAATCCATGCGACAGGCGGCTACATGGTCTTTACAAATATAACCTTCAAGTGGATATTCGACCATCATGACACAGATATCTTCTTCTGCACAGCCGACATCGGGTGGGTTACGGGCCACAGCTATATCGTCTATGGGCCTCTCTCCAACGGAGCCACCTGTCTCATGTTCGAAGGCATACCGACATATCCCGGACCGGACAGATTCTGGGAGATCGTAGAAAAACACAGGGTGACGGTATTCTATACCGCTCCCACCGCCATACGGGCGTTGATGAGAGAAGGTGAGGAGTGGGCAAAAAATCATGACCTCTCATCCCTCAGACTCCTCGGGACCGTTGGCGAACCGATCAACCCCGAGGCCTGGATGTGGTACCACACCAACATCGGAAAAGGGAAAACGCCTATTGTCGACACATGGTGGCAGACAGAGACGGGAGGCATCCTGATAACGCCCCTTCCGGGCGCCTTTACCCTGAAACCCGGCTCTGCGAACAGACCCTTCTTCGGGATCGTCCCAAGGGTATTGAGGGAGAACGGAGAGGAGGCGTCCGCGAATGAGGGAGGATATCTCGTGATAGAGAGACCCTGGCCCGGGATGCTTGTCGGGATGTACAATGACGAGAAGCGGATGCGCTTCAGAGAGGTCTATTTCAGCCGCTTCAAAGGGAAGTACCTGACAGGCGACGGCGCCAGCGTCGACAGAGAGGGCGACTTCTGGATCATGGGAAGGATTGATGATGTCCTCAATGTGAGCGGCCACAGACTTGGAACATCAGAGATTGAATCGGCTCTCGTGAGCCACGAAGCCGTTGCAGAGGCAGCCGTCGTTGGCTTCCCCCATGAGATCAAGGGCGACGGGATCTACGCTTATGTGGTCTTGAAAGAGGGTTTTGATCCCTCGGACAGGCTCAGAAAGGACCTTACTATTCAGGTGAGGACGGTCATCGGGCCTATCGCAACGCCGGACAAGATACAGTTTACCGCAGGACTGCCAAAGACAAGGAGCGGAAAGATTATGAGGAGAATCCTTCGTAAGATCTCGAGGGGCGATATTGACGACCTCGGTGATATCTCAACACTGGCAGACAGCTCGATCGTCGAAAGCCTTGTAAGGGAAAAGGTCTGATTGAGATAAATGGGATTTCTGTTTATAATCTACGATCACGCTGCGAGGAGAGGCATATGGTAGTGGGAAGACCCTTTTTGACTGCCGAACAGATTCAGCAGAAGGTTAAAGAACTGGCAGAAAGAATCTCTCATGATTACAAAGGAAAGGACATCCTGGCCGTCGGGATATTGAGAGGGGCTTTTATGTTCTATTCCGATCTTGTCAGGTTGATTCAGGTCCCTTTGACCGTTGACTTTATTGTCGCCGCAAGCTATGAGAAGACCGAGACTACCGGCGATGTGAAGGTATTCTATGACATACGAGAGGACGTTACTGACAAGGACGTTCTTCTTATAGAGGACATCGTCGATTCAGGATATACCCTGAACTATATTCGTGAGCGAATACTCTCGAGGCGTCCGAGGAGCCTGAAGATTTGCGTGTTCCTTGACAAGAAAGAGCGGAGAGAAGTTGACGTCTACCTCGACTACGTTGGCTTCGAAATACCGAATGAATTTGTTGTCGGCTATGGTCTGGACTATGACAACAGGTTCAGGAACCTCCCGTATATCGCCATATTCAGAAAGTCCGTTTGAAGATCGGAACGCTGAAATAATCTGAGGAGACTGAAAGGAGAGCTATGTTTGAACTCATGGTGGAGACTACGTTCTCTGCTGCCCATCAACTTCGGGGATACAAGGGCAAATGCGAAAACTTCCACGGCCATAACTGGAAGGTCCAGGTCCATGTTGCCGCAGAAAAACTGAACGAAATCGACATCGGCATCGATTTCCACGATCTGAAACGCTTCACCCGGGAAGTCGTCGGATCCCTTGACCACACCTTTCTCAACGAGATATTTCCCTTCACCGAGAGGAATCCATCCTCAGAAAATATCGCAAAATGGATACACGACACCCTCAAGAAGAAGGTGAACAGCGAGTACATCCATCTCACGGCAGTCACGGTATGGGAATCGGACGCTGCCTCCGCCACTTATTATGAGGATTGACAGGGAATTTGCCTCTCATCTTCTTGAGAGGGCTTTGAGCAGAGGCGCAGACCTTGCGGAAGTTTATCTCACGTCGGCAAAGAACCTCCTTGTGGAGGCAAAGGGTCAATCAGTCGAGGCTGTTGAGTCATCCATCTCCTTCGGATATTCCCTCCGCGTTATTACCGATAAGAGACTCGGTTTCTCCTTCTCTACAGACCCCCGGGACGCTGAGAAGGTTGTCGAGAAAGCGACCGAGACTGCGAGATGGACCGAGCAGGATGAATACCTCGATCTCCCCGGAGCGTCACCGGCGACGTCGGGAGGGATCTTCGATGAAGCAGTCGCCGCAGTGACCGAAGAAGATGCAGTCGCAAAGGCCCTTGCCCTGGAAAAGGCTGCCCTCGACTCCGACAGAAGAATTACGAAGGTGAGAAAGGCTTCTGCCTCCTTTTCATCGAGGGATCTGATGATCGTGAATTCAAAGGGCCTCCATGCGGCTTATCCAGCAACAGCCGCAACGGCCCAGATCACGGTCGCGGCCGAAGGTGAGGGCGACAGCCAGATGGGATGGGATTTTGACGGCAGCAGGTTTCTTACGAACCTATCCTTTGAGGCGGTGGGCAGGACGGCCGCTGAACGGGCGCTCCGCATGCTCGGAGCCAGGAATATGAACTCACTCAAGGCACCGGTGGTGCTTGATAACTCCGTTGCTGTAGACTTCCTCGGAATCTTTTCTTCGCTCCTCTCGGCAGAGTCTGTTCAGAAGGGCAGATCGCTCCTTGCCCATCGGCTGAACGAGGAGGTCATGAGCCCCATGATAACGCTTGTTGACGACGGAACGATGAACCACAAACTCGGCAGCAGGCCCTGCGATGACGAAGGCACGGCAACTTCGAGAAAGAATCTCATAGAGGATGGCGTTCTTGTTGCTTATATGTACAATACTCGTACCGCCAGGAAAGACGGTGTGAAATCCACCGGGAATGCCGTTCGGGGAGGTTTTTCATCGCTGCCTGCGGTGGGCCCTTCGAACCTCTTGCTGGCTGTCTCGGGGGAACATGTATATTCCGGAAATCTCTTTGACCTGCCGGAAAAATGCCTTTATGTCACCGAAGCCATGGGAATCCATACGGCAAATCCTGTGTCAGGGGAATTCTCTATCGGTGTTTCAGGCCTCTGGATTAAGAATGGAATTATCCAGCATCCCGTAAAGGAAGCCGTCCTTTCAGGGAACATTCTTGAGTTTTTCAGGAAGGTCGAGGCCGCAGGTGATGACCTGAGGTTCTATGGCAATATGGCCTCACCCGGTCTCCTCTTCGGCCCGACCGACATAAGCGCTTGATCAAGCTTCCAAAACTTCATGCTCTTCTGGTAGAATATGAAGTCCTATTATTCAGGAATGGTGAGTAGTCTGCGGTTAAGAGCAGACGTTGCCCTATCTTCTGCTGCTGTCGACGAGCTGCTGATGAGGTAAAGGGAGGATCGATGATGGACTATTTTTTGACGGAAGAGCAGATAATGATACGAGACCTCGCGCGTCAAATCGCCGAAGAGAAGGTCGTGCCCGTGAGGGAAGAACTGGATGAGAAGGAAGCGTTCCCCTGGGAAATCGTGAAGGTCCTCGCCCAGTCTGACCTCTTCGGTCTCTTTATTCCCGAGGAGTACGGAGGACTTGGCAAAGGGTGTCTCGAACTCTGTCTCGCTGTCGAAGAGCTCTCACGGGCCTGTGTCGGCGTCTCAACTTCCTATGCGGCAAATGCCCTGGGCACCTATCCCATCCTCCTTTTCGGGTCCGATGAACAGAAGAGACGATACCTCCCCGATATCTCAGCAGGTAAGCGCCTTGTCGCCTTCGGTCTTACTGAGGCAAACGCCGGCAGCGACGCAGCCGGGATCCAGACGACTGCAAAGCTGCAAGGCGATACGTATAATCTTAATGGCACGAAACAGTGGATCACGAATGGAGGCGAGGCTGAGATTTATACCGTCATCGCAATGACCGACAGGTCAAAGGGTCCAAGGGGTGCTTCGGCCTTCATCGTTGAAAAGGGGACCCCCGGATTCACCTTTGGGAAAAAGGAGCGGAAGATGGGCATAAGGGCATCCGTCACCCGCGAGCTCATATTCGATAATTGCAGAATACCGAAAGAGAACCTTATCGGCAAGGAGGGGATGGGGTTCATCGTGGCTATGAAGACCCTCGACAGCTCAAGGACCGGCGTAGGAGCCCAGGGCCTCGGAGTGGCGCAGGGAGCATTCGATGAGGCCGTCAAGTTTGCACGGCAGCGTGTCCAGTTCGGCCATCCCATCATCAGCTTCCAGGCGATCCAGCATATGCTTGCCGATATGGCAACGGAGATCGAAGCGGCCAGGGCCCTCATCTATTCCGTTGCACGCTATATCGACAGCGGTGCAAAGGACGTTTCAAAGGAGTCTGCCATGGCAAAGGTCTTTGCGACGGACATCGGGATGCGTGTCACAACAGATGCGGTCCAGATTATGGGGGGTTCAGGTTATATGAGGGAATACCCTGTTGAGAAGATGATGCGTGACGCAAAGATCCTCCAGATCTATGAGGGGACGAACCAGATCCAGAGAAATGTTATCGGCCAGGAGTTGATCAAAGAGGCTGCGAAGAATAGAAAATAGCATTTTTCAATTCCTGCGTTCTGAGGGCCCTGAAATGTTCAGGGCTTTATTGTTGATGCGAAAGACCGTATTGAGTATCGGATGATCAGCTACAGGCTCGGACATTTCCTCGACAGACCTCTTGGACCCATAGCAAAGAGGATCGCCATTGATCCCAACATCCTCACAATCTCAGGATTCCTCCTGACGACAACAGCCGCTCTTGTGATCCCCTTGAACCTCAGACTCGGCGGCCTTCTCATTTTCGCGGGGGGCATCTGTGATATGCTCGATGGAGTCCTCGCCAGGGTGAACGGCAGGGCAACGAGTTTTGGCGCCTTCCTTGACTCTCTCCTCGACAGGTATTCCGATGCCTTCATCTTTCTCTCCCTCGCCTGGTACCTCGGGGGACGGGGAGACCAAGCAGGCGCATTGCTGAGCATCGGGACCATGCTTGGAGCGCTCCTCGTCAGTTATGCACGTGCGAGAGGAGAGGGGCTCGGGATCGATAACCATGACGGGATCATGGAAAGACCGGAAAGGATCATCCTCCTTATTGTCGCAGCACTAACCGGCTGGGTCGTGCCGATCCTCTGGGTCATGTTCGTTCTGACCCATGTCACGGTCGTGCAGCGATCATACGCCGTCTGGAAAAGAGGAAAGTAACATCACTCTGATTTTTCTGAAGCCTTCTCGATAAAGAAATGCATGAGAAACTCCTCGTCCTTAGGGGACAGGTTAAACTTGAACGAGCCTTCTTCGATCAACTTGAAGAGGGGGATCCCAGGATCTTCGAGATGAGCATCCGATATCCATTTGATCGCTTTTCTCAGTTGTTCGGCTTCGGGCAGTATGGTCATCGTGCTTATCCCACGAGTTTCTTCTTGAGGATATCATTTACGATCTGGGGATTTGCCTTTCCCTTTGTCGCTTTCATCACCTGACCAACGAAGAACCCCATAAGCTTTTCGTCGCCCCCCCTGAAGCGTTCAACCTCCTTAGGACTCTTTGCAATGATGTCGTCAATAGCCGTCTCAAGAGCGCCGGTATCGGAGATCTGGATGAGTCCCTTTTCCTCTACGATCATGGGAGCATCCTTTCCGCTTCTGTACATCTCCTCAAAGACGGTCTTGGCAATCTTTCCACTGATCGTCCCGTTCTCGATCAGCCTGATCATCTCAGCAAGCTGACGGGGTTTCAGCGCGCACTCTTCGATTGATCTGTTCTCGTCGTTGAGGATCCGCATCAGTTCTCCCATCATCCAGTTCGAGACTGCCTTGGGATTTGCTCCGGCACGAACAGCGTCCTCGCACCAGTCAGCCGTCGACTTCTCCGATGTCAGGAGGTCTGCGTCGTATTCGGGCAACCTGTATTCTGATCGAAAGCGTTCCCTCTTCTCATCGGGAAGCTCCGGCAGCGATCTCCTGATCTCGTCGATCCATTTCTGGTCCGCCGTGATCGGCACAAGATCGGGCTCAGGGAAATAGCGATAATCATGGGCCTCTTCCTTCGATCTCATGGACTGCGTTGTCCCTGTCGAAGGATCCCACAGCCTCGTCTCCTGCACGATCTTTCCGCCCTCTTCAAGGGTCGCGATCTGGCGCCTGATCTCGTACTCCAGGGCCTTCTCGACAAACCTGAAGGAGTTGATGTTCTTCATCTCCACCTTTACGCCGAGTCCGGCGCTGCCGACAGGCCGTATCGAAACGTTCGCATCGCAACGCAACGAACCCTGTTCCATATTCCCGTCGCAGACGCCCAAATACCGTACGATGGTCCTGAGCTTCTTCATGTATTCCGCTGCCTCTCGGGGAGACCTGATATCAGGCTCTGATACGATCTCCATTAGCGGGACCCCTGCCCTGTTCAGGTCCACAAAGCTGTAATTGCCGTTGCCCTCGTGGATATTCTTTCCCGCGTCCTCTTCCAGATGTATGCGGGTCAGTCCGATCCGCCTCTTCTCCCCGTCAACAATGATATCGACATGACCGTGTTCGCAGAGAGGGAGTTCATACTGGCTGACCTGGTATCCCTTCGGCAGGTCAGGATAGAAGTAGTTTTTCCTCGCAAACCTGCTGAACGATGAAATCCTGCAGTTCATGGCAAGCCCCGTCTTGATTGTAAATTCGACGGCCTTTCTGTTCGCGACAGGAAGGACACCCGGCATACCGATACAGATCTGGCACGTCTGGGTGTTCGGCCCGGAACCGAACCTCGTGGGGCACCCGCAGAACATCTTCGAATCCGTGAGCATCTGCGCATGCACTTCAAGGCCGATTACCGCTTCATATTTCATCTTTCCACCGCAGACACTGCCACAGAGGCACTGAGATAAAGGGCTGGCGAAGAGTTCATGGACATCTCTCCATTCTTCTCCGTGTCGTTCTTCACCTTCCCATAGTATAATCCTATCATGTTCGGGAAGGCAGGCTTGGTGTGAAGCCCTGTATCGCGATTCCTTTCATTGTTGACGACTGCCGTTGTGTCCTCAATATGGGGAATCACCTTCCGTGAAGTCATCGAAGTACCCCGCTGGCGGAATCCCATCGCATCTGCAGGGCTTCGATCCATGCCCGCCTGACGATTCTTTGCAACGCTAAGGTTCATCCTTGTCGCTCCTTTATAACTTCGGCCTCCTCTTGTGCCATTCCGTCGACCGTTCATAGGCATAGGCAGCCCTCAGTATCGTCTTCTCATCAAAATGCCTCCCGATCAGCTGCAGCCCGACGGGAAGATATTCGGAGGTGAAGCCGCAGGGGAGAGAGATCGCAGGCACCCCAGCCAGGTTGACGGATATGGTGAAGATATCTGAGAGATACATCTGCAAAGGGTCTTCCGTCTTTTCACCGAGTCTGAAGGCGGCTGTCGGAGAAGTGGGCGTCACTATGATGTCGACGTCCCTGAAGGCAGCATCGAAGTCCCTCTTGATCAATGTCCGCACCTGCTGTGCCTTCTTATAATAGGCCTCGTAATAGCCCGATGAGAGTGCATAGGTACCAAGCATGATCCTCCGCTTCACCTCATCACCGAAACCCTTAGCCCGCGTGGCCATATACATTTCGAGCAGGTCCCTGCCCTGCTCCCTGAGACCGTACTTAACACCGTCATAGCGTGCGAGGTTCGATGAAGCCTCTGACGTTGCGAGGAGATAATACGTAGCAATCGCGTAATCGGTGTGGGGTAATGAAACCTCCAACGGTATGGCGCCGAGGGATTCGAGCTGCTTTATTGCTCCCTTCACCGAGCTGTCCACATCGCCGTCCATTCCGGAGATAAAGTATTCCTTTGGGATCCCGATCCGTAAGCCCTCGATATCCTGCCCGATGGCGACTGTGAAATCAGGGACCTCAATCGAGGCTGAGGTGGCATCATAGGGATCATGTCCTGAAATGACATTCATCACGATTGCAGAATCCCTCACATCCTTTGTTATCGGTCCAATCTGGTCAAGGGACGACGCAAAGGCAACGAGCCCATAGCGAGAGACGCGGCCATAGGTGGGCTTCAGACCGACAACACCGCAGTGTGAAGCCGGCTGTCTGATGGAACCGCCGGTATCAGACCCCAAGGCGGCGATACATTCGCCGGCAGCAACTGCAGCCGCCGAGCCTCCGCTGCTTCCGCCGGGGATCCTCTCCGGGTCCCAGGGGTTCCTTGTGACAAGGAATCCCGAGTTCTCCGTTGACGAGCCCATGGCAAATTCATCGAGGTTCGTCTTACCCACAAGTACGTAACCCTGTTCCTTCAGCCGAGACGTGACCGTACTTTCGTACGGCGGTATAAAATGTGAAAGAATCTTTGATGCACAGGTTGTCCTGATATTCATCGTGCACATGTTGTCCTTGATCGCCATGGGAATACCGAGGAGCGGCATGGAACAGCCCCTGTCCATCGTCTCCTGGGATTGAGCGGCCATGGTCAGGGCCTCGTCCTTTGTTATGGTGACAAAGGACCTGACGCGGTCCTCCACGGCCTCAAGCCGTTTGAAGACAGAGGACGTTACCTCTCCGGCCGTCACCTCTTTTTTGTCGAGGAGGGCCCTCAGTTCTGATATAACGAGTTCATGGAGTTCCATCTCAAGATCCTTTCAGGGAGCAGCAAAGTGCTCTAGAGTTTAGCACTCTCACCGGGAAAATTGCAAAAAACTTCTACCACCCCTTCCGATGATGGAGGAGCATGTCTTTAGCCCCTTCTCCTGCCCAGCCCCCCACTTGCTGACTAAGGTGTGAAGTTGTTCCTTGAATGCCTGTAGATCCGCTATTGACACCAGTATAGAAGGAAGGCTCTGTCTCAATGGAGTGATTTGCAATTTCCCTTCCTATCCCGCATTATTAAGTCATGGAAATTGTCCGTCTTCACCGCACGTCAAGAATACTCGCGGGCCATCTCTGGGTCTTCTCGAACGAACTTGCCGAGAGTCCGAAGAATCATGAACCTGGGTCTCTCGTGGAACTGCTCGACAGAAAGGATGCCTTTCTCGGGATCGGGTATATCAACCCCCATTCCCTTATTGCCGTGAGGATTCTTACCCGCCAAAGGGAAGAGATCACCCACGATTTTTTCAAGCAGCGGATTCAGCATGCCCTTGATTACAGAAAACAGCTCGTGAAAGAGACGAACTCCTTCAGGGTGATCTTCAGCGAGGGAGATTTTCTTCCCGGTCTCATCGTCGACAAGTATGATGACTGCATCTCTCTCCAGATCCTCACAGCCGGCATGGAGAGATGGACCGATACTATCGTTGAGATCCTTGACCGTATCTTTGCTCCCTCAGGTATCGTCCTGCGTAACGATAGCTCAGCCCGTCTGCTTGAAGGGCTGCGACGGGAGAAGAAGATGATCAAGGGTTCTTTGGATAGACATCCCGTAATCAGGGAAGGCCCCCTGCTCTTTGAAATAGACCCTATGGCAGGACAGAAGACGGGCTTTTTCCTTGATCAGAGGGAGAACAGGATGACCTTCAGCGACCTCGTTGGAGCGGGAGAGGGTCTCGACCTCTTCTGCTACGCCGGCGCCTGGGGCCTTCATCTTGCGAGCAGAGGAGCTGAAGTGACGGGCGTCGACGAGTCTGAAGGCGCGATTTCCCAGGCACAGAAGAACGCGGCCATGAACAATCTTTCGGAAAGATGCAGGGTCCGAAGAGGCGATGTCTTTCATTTCCTGAAAGAGGAAGTGCCGGCTGGGGCCCGTTATGACTTTATCGTCCTCGATCCGCCCGCCTTTGTCAAGGCCAGAACAAAGGTGAAAGAGGCCCTGAAGGGTTACCGGCAGATCAATGGGAATGCGATGAAGATACTGAAAAAGGGAGGCCTCCTTGCAACGTCTTCCTGTTCCTACCACATCGATAAAGAATCATTCCTTGCGATGCTGAGGGCGGCGGCTCGGGATGCAGGCAGGGAGGTGAGACTCATCGAGATGCGCTCCCAGGCAAAGGATCATCCCATACTCCTTTCGATGCCGGAAACAGAGTATCTGAAATGTGCGTTCTTAGAAGTGAGTTAGCAACCTGCGTAAGTTCGACGCCTCTATTTCTCTCGGCTGAAAGAACCACTTCTCAAATTATGAAGCGTGCGTTATAATAGCCGGGGCTGGGCGGTCTCTCGCTCTTGAGGGAAAGGATATTCCGATGACGAAACAAGATATAAGTGAGAAAGCCAGGGCATGGTGGCTTCTCTTTGTTCTGAGCGGCTTGAGCTATGCCATCACCTTTTTTAGTGTTCAGTACACGGGGGAAGAGGCGATTTACACGGTCATGTCCTATGAGATGCGGTATCACGGCTATATCCTTACTCCCATCATGTATGGCGAGAGCTACAACCGCCCTCCCCTTGTCAACCTTCTTATCATAGCAGTCTCTGAGTTGGTCGGCTGGTCACATATGATTGTCGCAGAGCGTCTTGTCGCCGCGCTGGCCACTGTCAGCTCAGGCCTTCTCCTCGCATGGTTTTCACGCAGGCTCTGGGGGGATAGGGATTTCTCCGTCTTCGTGGCTCTCATCTACCTGACGATCGGTGATGTGCTTTTTTATAACGGCTGGCTCGCCTACAGCGATCCTCTCTTTGCTTTTTTTGTGCTGGCCGCAATGCTCATGGGCTGGCTCGCCGTGGAACAGCGGCGCAACACCTATCTGGCTATCTCGCTGCTTGCTCTGTCCTGCGCATTTCTTACCAAAGTGGCGACTGCCTACGTCTTCTATGCCGTGGCGGTGATGATCGTGGCCCACCGAACACGGGCATGGCGGTTTTTGTTCTCACGGCCGTCGATTGCGATGCACCTCCTGGCAATCGCTGTGCCGGTAATATGGTACACGACAGCGCCTGAAGGGGGCAGGATGGCCCACGCGATGCTCGCCAAGGTCTTGCAGAAGATGCAAACCAACGGCATTTTAGCTTACCTTGCCAAGCTCATCTATTTCCCCATTCGGACATCCCTGCAATTCCTGCCCGTTGCAGGGGTCCTTCTTTACACCCGGCTGAGGCGTTATCCGTTATCATCAATGGTTTATGACCCTCGCGTTTCGACGGCTCTTTGGATCGGGATCGTGGGCTATATCCCTCATTGGCTTTCCCCCCACTGCGCAATGCGTTATCTCATGCCTCTCTATGGGATAGCCGCACTCGTCCTTGCGGCTCACGCCTATGGGAATGGGAAAACACGCCGTCTGGTCCTCTCCTGGATAGTAATCGCCATCTTTCTGAAGTACGTCTTCGCCCTATGGGCTTTCCCCTATTACACGAAGCGCTTTCGGCCCGATTTCGATGCGATCGCGAAGGATATCCTTTCAGTGACTCACGGCGAGTCCCTCTATGTGACTGCGGCGGGATGGGAAGGCATCGCAGTGACCGCGCAGATCGACCTCGCGATAGCTCCGAGGCCGCCGCTGGTGCTGCCGCCGCAGGGCTTGGCGCATGGATTTATAATCGCCGAGAAACCGGATCCGGCGATGGGGGAAGTATACCGTTCCTATCACAAGCTCTATTTGCTCTGTAGAGGCGACGCCTGTGCCGGACCAGCCGGCACTCAATAACGATCAGCTGATGCGGAATTCTGGGGACACCATACCCAATTCTGTTCACCCCTTTTCTTCCTCCCCGGTTTTTGTTCAGACAGAACCCGACTTATTTCTTGAGGAACATGCACATACGAAGCTGCCCAGTATGCCGAGAATTCCAAAAGTCATAGCTCCAGACGTAGGTAGCCTTCAGATCAACAAGGGAGCCATTGCTTACAACCTCAGAAAAAAACCCATGTGCGCCTTCAAACGTTGTTATGTCAGTGAAGACCGAGGTACCATGTACGACTAAAGATCCATCGGCTGAGAGGATGGTATCGCGTGTAATTGCAACACCCGGATAATTATCTTCGCGTTGATATAAGTTGCCCCATGTGCTCTCGTGGAATGACAGTGTCCATGAATCTAGAAAAACACTGGCCTTGGAATCGCCACCCGCGCTTGAAGTCACCCGGCTCGAGGCATAATAAACAACGTCTGCCCCAATACATGGGTCTGTCTGGACCGGCGGCTTCACGGAGCCTATGGGTCCGATGCCACCTGCAGCGGATGCATCGGTCGCAACGATGATGGAGACGAGAACCGCAGATAAAGTCGAAAGCCTTTTGAATCTCATGACATCCTCCCAGTGTAAAACTGTACTAAGTTCAGAATTCTGCTCTTTCCCTGAGCGACCTCTGTCAATACTCAGAAGAGAAATCTCCCGACGAGTGGTCCGGAAGGCACCCAGGGTTCATTGTAGTTCCAATCTTTCGAAGAGCTCCGTTATCACCGTATTCGAAAGCACGATGCCCCTCCTCGTAAGCCTGACATGGCTTCCGTCTGACAACAACAGACCGTCCCTCACCAAAGGCTCTGACGCTGTCACGATGTCGATTCCAAGGTTCTCCCCGAATTCCCTGATATTGAGCCCCTCCGTCTTCCGCAGGCCGAGGAATATATACTCCTTTATCGCCTCCTCACAGGAGATCTCGACATCCTCTTCGATAGCAAGATCATCCCGAGCCAAAGTCTCAAGATACTTCCCGATGTCCGCGGTGTTTCTCGTCCTCCTCCCCCCGATGAAACTGTGAGCCCCTGGTCCGACACCCAAATAGTGCCCCCTGTCCCAGTAATTCAGATTATGTCTGCATTCAAAGCCGGGCCTTGCAAAATTTGAGATCTCATAATGGCCAAATCCGGCATTGCAAAAAGCATCTATTGCAAGGCAATACATGTCGATAATCGTCTCTTCGTCAGGTTTCTTAAGCCTCCCCTGTTCGATCAAGCCGTGAAGAGGAGTCCCCTTCTCGGGCGTCAGTTCATAGGCCGAAATGTGCTCAGGAGATAATTCGACTGCCGTTGCAATCGCATGCGACCAGCCCTCCATAGTCTGCCCGGGAATCCCATAGATGAGATCGATCGAAATGTTACCGACCTTCGAATATCGCGCCGCTCCTAGTGCGTTGATCACGTCTTCCCCGCTATGTATTCTGCCGAGCAGTCTCAAGTCCCTGTCATTGAATGCCTGTGCGCCGACGCTCAACCTGTTTATCCCTGCGTCACAGAGCGCACCGATCTTCTCCTCATCAATCGTCCCGGGATTCGCCTCAATCGTCACCTCAGCATGAGGCGCTATCCTGAAGGACTCTTGAATCTTTCTGAGCAGTCGCGCGAGCGCCGGGGCAGGAAGGGTCGTCGGAGTGCCGCCCCCGATATAGATTGTCCGCAATTCTCCAACCCGCTCCTTTCTGAGGTCAAGTTCTCTTGAGACCGCAGCTATATATTCGAGGGCGAGGTCCTCATCATAGGGCACTGAGAGAAAATCACAGTAGATACATTTCTTTACACAGAAGGGGACGTGGATGTAAAGAGCATTCGTCATGGTGCTTTATCAAACACAGGTCGCGGGCTTCTGAATTGCCGTTATGCCTTCGCCGCCGCCTCCCGCCTAAGAGGGCTCCTAGAAAAGATTCCTACTGGGAGACTTCATCGAGTGCCCTGAGAATGGCCGCCTCGCTAATATCCTTTGTGCCGACGAGGCGCACCGCCTTTTTTGTTTTCTCGTTGTTGACGACGACTGTGGGGGTGGCAGTGACCTTATAGGTCCTGGCAATTTCATCATAGAATTTTATTCCCCTGTTGGCGAGCATAAAACTCAGGGGTCTATAGGTGACGTGCAATGGAGTTATCGCCTTCTGAACATCTTCCGTTGACGGCTCCTTGGTCTTCTCTGTCAGGCCCATGAGCGCCCTCCTCAGTTCGAGGTACTTCTCTTTTTCATGGACAAGAAAGGAAAGGTTATAGGGAGTATAATTCAGCGATTCTCCATGGATCGGGACATCGACAAAGACGACCTTGGCCCTTTTCCCGATGGCCGGGACCGTCCTCTCTATCTCCTGCTCAGCCTTGCGGCATGCCGGACAGAACCAGTCCGTCAAAATGAAGACCTCAAGGGAGCTGCTCTTATTCCCCATAATGATGTCAGGGATGTTCTCCTCAGCTTCACTCTTCTGAGCGCCTCTGTAAGCTACATAGAACCCGACGGTAAAGACGATAACGATAACTGATAGCTTTCTTAATACCGGCATAACGGACATTCTCCTCTCTCTCATGGGATTCAGCGTAAAGCCTTTTATCTTTTCGAAAGAAACTATTGCGGCAGTGAAATACACTGTGGCAGCTACCCCGACACACAGCTTGCACCATTGCTGGATCTCATACTTCTGAATGAGAATAAAGGCAAGTTCGGCCCCGCACGCCCCGAAGATCATGAGCAAGAAAAGCTGGGAGAAGATCCTCGATGAGATGCTGAGTTCATGGACAACCCCGGCTATGACAAAGAACGCAATCCCGACAATCGAAAAGGGGATTCCGAAGATGGCATACTTGTGCGCTTCAGCACAGGCAAATGTTCCGCAGAGATCGAGGACCGATGCCACAGAGAGCGCGAGTCCGACAAGAAGAGAAGCCCGTGCGAGAAATCGCTTCGCCATCATTTGTGCCTCCCTGTTGCTTTCTCCTTCATCATTCTATAATATCATATCCCATTGGCTGCCTCCTTATCTTCCCTTTGCATAAAACGATCTTGTACCTGAAGGCAAGATCGTGAGAAGCCGTGTGTCGCGATACCTTCGTTGGTTGCCGCGTGCTCACGTATACTCAATGCGGGCAGCCACCTTCGTCGAAGTCCTCGAAGTACCTCATTGCCGGACTCTCATAGCATGATACAGGGCTCCGATCGATGCCTGCCTGATAGGTTGCAACGGGAAGGTTTACCTTTCGCCGATCTCTGTTATATACTTCGATCATGTCAAAGGATGCATTCCAAAGACTGATCGACATCATGGCTGCCCTTCGCGGCGAGAACGGCTGTCCATGGGACAGGGAGCAGACCAGAGAGTCTCTGAAGCCCTTCCTCGTTGAAGAGACCTACGAGGTTCTTGAGGCGATCGATGAGGGCAAACCTGAAATGATAAAAGAGGAACTTGGGGACCTCCTCTTCCAGATCATCTTCCATTGCCGCATCGCTGATGAGCGCAAGGAGTTTACCATGACTGACGTAGCCGATGCGATTGCTGAGAAGATGATCGGAAGGCATCCCCATGTCTTTGGAGATGCCCGGTTCGAGACCTCCGAGGAAGTCCTCAGGCAATGGGAGGACCGGAAAAAGGAGGAGGGGAAGAACAGGGAATCGATTCTTGAGGGGATCCCGAAGAGCCTCCCTTCCCTTCTCAAGGCGCACAGGATACAGGCGAGGGCGTCACGTGTCGGCTTTGACTGGAGACAGGTGGATGACGTTCTCGAAAAGCTCGAAGAAGAATTGCGGGAATTCAGGACGGCCCTCGAAAAAAAGGACCAGAAAGAGATCGAAGACGAGCTTGGAGACATCTTCTTTGTCCTGGTGAATATTTCACGGTTCGTGGGCGTCAATCCCGAGGATGCCCTGCGGAAGACGATCAGCAAGTTCATCTCGCGCTTTCGCCATATCGAGATGGCGGCCAGCGAATCGGGCAGGAAGTTGTCAGAGATGACCCTCGAAGAAATGGATGCCCTTTGGGACGAGGCGAAGAAGAGAAGAAAAGGCTGAGAGAAGGTTTAGCCTTCTTCGCCTGCCCTCATGCCGACGGTACGAGCACTTTGCCCGTAAGCTCGTCCATAAGGGCCTTGACAGGGACGATCTTGTCAACGCGGCTGGCATTTGTGCCGACGGTGTAGAGAGGTTCTTCCCTGTCGGGATTATAACCCGCAGAACTGAGAAGTCCATTGCAGATACAGAAATGGTGTTCGTTGCTCTCCTTGGCTGGACAGATGCTGAATTTGCCGTCCCTATCTTTGAGAAGCACATATCCCTTGTCGCACTTCGGCTTTCTCAGCCTCTTGAGCGCGGAGACATACATAGGAGACTGTTTTATCACCCTGAAAGGCAGGCCACAGGGTGAACCAGGATCATGAGCAACGATGATGTCCTCCTCCCTGGCGCCGACCACGGCCCGTTTATAGTCATCCGTCGCGCTGCTCTCTTCCGTCGCGAGGAATCGCGTCCCCATCTGAACACCGTCTGCACCCATCTTGAAAAATTTGAGGATATCCTCATGAGTATAGATACCCCCGGCGACGATAACGGGGAAGTCTCCGTATTTCCTCGCCATCTCCTTAACAGGCGCGAAGAGGTTTTCGAGCCTGTTGCAGTCAAGGTCTATCTGGTCGATCTTAAAGCCAAGGTGACCGCCGGCAAGGGGACCTTCGAGAACCACGGCATCAGGTCTGGAGCCGATCTTCTCCCATTTCTTGCAGATGATATCGAGGGCCCGCGAAGATGAAACGATAGGGATCAGGGCCGTATCCTTCTGGGGCTGAATAGCAGGAAGAGTCAGGGGGAGCCCTGCCCCTGCAATGATCGCATCGGCCCCGGCGTCAAGAGCACCTCTCACAGAGTCGTTGAAGTCCCTGACCAGGGCGTTCATGATGTTGATGCCGACAAAACCCCCGGCAGCCTTCGAGCGCGAGACTTCTTCGTAGGAGGCCTCGTAAGTGCTGTATTTCTTGCCGGTCCTCTTCGTCAGGAGCCTGTCGAGGCAGGCACTTGATATTATGCCGAGTCCTCCCTCCCTTGCAACGGCGGATGCAAGAGGATAGAGGGATACGCCTACACCCATCCCCCCTTGTATGATGGGTACCCGTATCTTTTTTCCTCTTATGACGAGCGCAGGCAGCGCCTGTTCCTGATCAAACATGAAAAAACCTCGCAGACTGCGGAAAGAGTTTCCTAGGCGGGATGCCAGCCACGAGAAATTCCTTCCTTTGGTCCTGAAACAATGCCGCTGTCATTAATTGTTATTATAACAATATTTTACCAAGAAAATCTTCCGGAAATATTTCCTTCTCACCCCCCCGGCCGGCAGAAAGGATCCGTTCCTCCCCTCCGGCTGTACAAGGGCCTCGGAAGGAAGCATTGACATTTCGTCCCGGGACCCTCCATAATGTAAGTAAGCACTAACAATCATGAAGACCGCGGTCACGAGAGAAAAGATCATCGATGCAGGGCTCAAGACGTTTTCGAGGAGGGGTTATCTCGGCTCGACAACGAAAGAGATCGCCGGCAAAGCCGGGATCGCCGAGGTGACGCTCTTCAGGCATTTCCCTTCAAAGGAGGAGCTCTTCGAAGAGGTGATAAGCACCCATTCCTTCCTGCCGACGCTGAAGGGACTCCTCCCTGAGGTCTCGACGATGGCCTTTGAAGATGCCCTCACCCTCATCGCACGGAGGTTTCTCGATACCCTCAACCTGAGAAAGGATATGATTAAGATCATGCATTCGGAGATGCATCGCTACCCGGAGAAGATCCAGAAGATATACCACGCCTTCGTCGACGAGATCAGGAAGACCCTCGCTTCCTATTTTGTTGAAATGCAGAAAAAGGGGGTCCTCAGGGAGTTTGACGCGGCCCTCGGAGCGAGGGCATTTTTCGGGATGTTTTTGTCCTATTTCAACGCCGAGGAATTTCTCACGTCCAAGAGGCACCGGACGGTTGATCCTGAAAAGACGATCAGGGAGTTCGTTGAGATCTTCATACAGGGAACGGTGAAATAACAAGGATGATGAAAAAACTCCTGTTCGGCTTTCTCATTATGACGGTCCTCGGCATTGCAGCCCTCCTCTCCTTCAGAAATAAGGAGACCCTGCCAAAGTACCGGACGGAAAAGGTCACCAGGGGAGAGATTGTGATGAAGGTAACAGCCACAGGAACGGTGAACGCCGTCACAACCGTCCTCGTTGGGACCCAGGTCTCGGGTACGATAAAGGAGATCTTTGTCGATTTCAATTCGCTTGTGAAAAAGGGCCAACTCATTGCCCGGATCGACCCGGCCCTCTTCGAGGAGCAGGTAGCCCAGGCAAAGGCAAATTTTCTCTCTGCAAAGGCCACACTCGAAAAATCGAATACGGCCCTTGTTGACGCCAAGAGGACCATGGACAGGAACAGGGAGCTCTTCTCAAAAAATCTCATCGCACGGAGTGACCTCGACACGGCCGAAACAAACTACGAGAGCGCCAGGGCTCAGGTCGGCGTCTCCAAGGCCCAGGTGGCGCAGGCGGAGGCTGCCCTGAAAAATGCAGAGACAAACCTCGGCTATACGCGGATCGTCTCACCCGTTAACGGGACCGTCGTCTCGAGGAATGTTGACGTGGGACAGACGGTCGCAGCGAGTTTCCAGACGCCCACGCTCTTCACGATTGCTCAGGACCTGACGAAGATGCAGATCGATACGAATGTTGACGAAGCGGACATCGGCAAGGTGAAGATCGGGCAGGACGTCGAATTCACCGTGGACGCTTACCGTGACGTCACCTTCAAGGGGAAGGTCGGCCAGGTGCGGATCGCGCCGATCACCGTCCAGAATGTTGTCACGTACGACGTCGTCATTACCGTGAATAATCCTGATTTTAAACTGAACCCCGGCATGACTGCAAACGTTTCGATCATTGTGGCCCAGAAGCAGGACGTGCTGAAAATACCGAATGCCGCCCTCAGATTCAAGCCTGCAGACAAGACAAAGGCGAAACAGCCGCAGAAAGGATCGGGTATCTGGATTCTCGAAAACGAAAAGCCGAAGCGCCTCCCCGTCAGCATCGGCGTGAGCGACGGGAACTTTACCGAGATCGTGACGGGAGACGTGAAAGAGGGTCAGGAAGTGATCATAGAGGCGTTGACAAGACCGAAGAGTCCTTCGACGTCTGGCCCGAGAATGTTCTGATATGCCACTCATCGAGGCACGGGAAATCAACAAGGTGTACAGGCTCGGCGATATCGATCTGGAGGCACTCTCCGATGTCTCTGCAACCATTGAAAAGGGGGAAATGGTCGCGATCATGGGGCCTTCGGGCTCAGGCAAATCCACATTCATGAATATCCTCGGATGTCTCGATACACCGACAGGCGGCCGGTACCTTTTGGAGAGTATCGATGTGGGCAAACTCGACAGGGACGAACTGGCAGGGATAAGGAACAAGAAGATCGGTTTTGTCTTTCAGGGCTTCAATCTCCTTCCAAGGACGTCTGCCATGGAGAACGTCCAGCTCCCGCTGTTATACAACGGACTCCCTTCAAAGCAAAGAAAGGAGCGGGCAATCGCAGCGCTCAGGAGCGTGGGGCTTGAAGACAGGGAGAACCATCACCCCAACCAATTGTCAGGGGGCCAGCAGCAGAGGGTGGCGATCGCGAGGGCGCTCGTGAATGACGCCCCCATCATCCTCGCCGATGAACCTACGGGCAACCTCGACACAAAGACGAGCAATGAGATTATGGAACTCTTTGTTAAACTGAACACGGAATCGGCCATCACCGTTATCCTCGTGACTCACGAACAGGACATAGCGGCGTTCAGCAGGCGGATCATCCGTTTCCTCGACGGCCGCATCGTGAGCGACAGGCCGGCAAAAGGATAAGAAGGATCATTGATGATAAATATCCCGGCGACGATACGGATATCCTTCAGGGCAATCAGGGTGAACAAGATGCGGTCCGCCCTCACCATGCTCGGAATCATCATCGGAGTCGGAGCGGTAATCGCGATGCTTGCCGTCGGCACCGGGGCAAGGGAACAGATATCGGCACAGATTGCGAGCATGGGAAGCAACCTCCTCATCGTTCTTCCCGGATCGACGACGTCGGGAGGGGTGAGAATGGGCTCGGGGACACAGCCAACGCTCACCACGGGAGATGCAGAGGCTATACTCAAGGAGTCTCCGGCTGTTGCCGAGGTCGCCCCTGTATTGAACGGGGTGGCCCAGATCGTGTACGGCCATCAGAACTGGTCTACGGTTGTAGTCGGCACGACGCCGGGTATGCTGGAGGTGAGAGACTGGCCGCTCTCTGCCGGCAAACCCTTCACCCAGCAGGACATAAACAGCGCTACGAAGGTCTGCCTGCTGGGGCAGACGGTTGTGGATAATCTCTTCGGGGACATGAACCCGGTCGGTCAGGTCGTCAGGATCAAGAAGATCCCCTTCATCGTAATCGGAGTCCTTGCAGTCAAGGGGCAATCTCCCCAGGGACAGGACCAGGATGATACCATATATATTCCTGTGACAACAGCCCAGAAGAAAGTGTTCGGAACGTCCTTCCCCGGCATGGTAAGGGTTATCATGGTCAAAGCCAGGAGCGCTGAAAACCTTGATACGGCAGAGAATCAGATAACAGAACTGCTCAGGCAGAGACACCATATCGGCCAGAAACAGGACAATGATTTTACGGTCAGGAACCTGACACAGATGATGCAGGCGGCGGAGCAGTCAACGAAGGTGATGACCCTGCTCCTTGGGGCTATCGCTTCCGTCTCTCTCCTTGTCGGCGGGATCGGGATCATGAACATCATGCTCGTTTCGGTGACTGAGAGGACCCGGGAAATAGGAATCCGGATGGCCGTGGGCGCAAAGACATGGGACATACGACTACAGTTCATAATCGAAGCCCTTTCGCTTTCCCTGATAGGGGGCGTCGCAGGCATTATCGCCGGCCTGACAGGTTCGAAGGCGGTCTCAATGATCGCAGGCTGGACGACGATAGTCTCTCTTTCGTCGGTCCTTCTCGCCTTCGGCTTTTCCGGCCTCGTAGGGATCTTTTTCGGGTTTTATCCCGCATACAAGGCATCTCTTCTTGACCCCATTGATGCATTACGGTATGAATAATGAGAAATGCACGGAGATTATAACGATGAGAGGAAGGAAACGACCATTATGAGGATAAGATTGAGGATAAGATCGTTCTTCATCTGCCTTGCCCTATTGGCCCTGGCGGTCTTGAGGACGCCCGACGCCGTCCTTGGTGCTGAAGAATCTTCTCCCCCCGATGAGCAGACAAGAGCATTCCGGGAAGATATGATACGAAAAGGCGAGCTCCTCACCCTTGAGCGGTGCATCGAGATCGCGCTTAAGCGCCAGCCGAACATCATCGCCGCCCTGTACACTGTGGACGTCAACAGAAACAGGGTGGGAGAGGCGTTATCCAACTATTATCCCCAGATTGAGGCAAACGCCTCCTACACCAGGCTCAAACCTTTTACGGGGACACAGAAACTTGTATCCACAGGACTTTCCGGGACATCCGTCAGCACTTCGACGGCTTCCTTTGATCAGTATAGCGGCACCCTCACCCTCAACCAGATTATCCACGATTTCGGAAGGACTTCGTCTCAGGTTTCGATCTCGAGGCTCAATCTTGCCTCCTCGGGAATGGACCTCGAAAATGTTTCTGAGCAGATCGTCCTGAACGTAAAGCAGACATACTACGCGGTCCTGCTGGCAAAGAGGAACAAGGCTGTGGCAGATGAGACGGTACAACAGTTCCAGCAGCACCTCGAACAGGCAAAGGGCTTTTATGAGGTCGGAACCCATCCAAAATTCGACGTGACAAAGGCAGAGGTTGATTTGAGCAATGCAAAGCTGAACCTCATAAGGGCTGATAACGCCGTAAGACTCGCAGTCGTAAATCTCAATAACGCGATGGGTGTGCCAGACGCTCCTGACTACATCCTTGAAGACAATCTTTCCTTCGAAAAATACGCAATAACCTTTGAGGGGGCCCTCTCGACAGCCTTTACGAACAGGCCCGACTTAAAGTCAATCATCGCAAAGAGAAAGGCAGCCGAGGAATCCATCGCCCTCGCCAGGGCGAATTATTATCCGACAATCTCGGGCAATGCTGCTTACAATGTATTTGGAACCGACTTTCCTCTCAGCAGCGGCTGGAGTATTGGGGCGGCGGTTTCATTCCCGATCTTCAGCGGTTTTCTCACCAAACATCAGGTGGACGAAGCGAAGGCGAACCTGAACGTCATCAAGGCCAACGAAGAGTCTCAGCGTCTGAGTATATTCCTCGATGTCCAGCAGGCGTACCTCAACCTTAAGGAGGCAGGGGAGCGGGTCCCGACAGCCGAACTCACCGTGACGCAGGCAAAGGAGAACCTCGATATCGCCAACGGCAGATACTCCGCGGGAGTCGGAAGCCCTATAGAGGTCACGGATGCACAGGTCGCATACACCAATGCAGAGACTGCCTATAGTCAGGCCCTCGCTGATTATAAGGTTGCCAAGGCCGCTCTCGAAAAAGCGATGGGGAGCAGATGATGGAATATAAGAGAAAGCACATAACGGCTCTCTTCTCTGGTCTCATGATATTCGCCCTCTTTTCCCTTGTTGCATGCACGGACAAGAAGATTAAACAGGAGACTCCAAAAGCGGTTCCCATTAAGGCAGCTCTTGTTAACCAGAAAACGGTGCCTCTTCAGATCACCGCCATCGGGAATGTCGAACCCTTTTCCTCTGTAGCGGTCAAGGCCCAGGTCGGCGGCGAGCTCAGACGGGTCCACTTTAAGGAAGGTCAGGACGTGAACAAGGGCGACATGCTCTTTACCATCGACCCCCGTCCTTACGAAGCTGCGCTCATGCAGGCTGAGGCAAACCTTGCCCGCGACTCCGCACAATTGGAAAACGCCCGTCAGGAGGACCACAGGTATGAGGAACTGGTGAAGAAAGGCTATGTAGCGCAGTCGCAATTCGACCAAATCCGCACCAACTATACCGCCCTTGAGGCGGTGGTCAAGGCTGACAAGGCGGCCATCGAGAATGTGCGGCTCCAGGTCGGATACTGTTTCATCCGCTCCCCTCTCACAGGACGGACCGGCAATCTCATCTCCTATGAGGGAAATCTGATCAAGGCTAACGCAGATACGGCCATGGTCGTCATCAATCAGATCCAGCCGATCTATGTCGGGTTTTCAGTACCGGAAAAATACCTCGGTGAGATAAAAAAGCGCATGGCCTCAGGAAAGCTGGGCATAGATGTCTTTATCTCGCCTGAGGACAGATCGCCGGTTCAGGGTGTGCTGACCTTTATCGACAACACCGTCGACACTGCAACAGGGACGATAAAACTCAAGGGCACCTTTACAAACCAGGAGAAACGTCTCTGGCCTGGTCAGTTCGTCAATATTGTCCTGACACTCGCCGATCAGCCGAATGCAATTACCGTCCCGACGCAGGCGGTCCAGACAGGCCAGAGTGGTCAGTATGTCTATGTTATAAAGCAGGACCAGACTGTCGAGATGCGGCCTGTCGTTGTGGCGAGGACCTTTGGCAGTGAGTCCATTGTCGAAAAGGGTCTGCAGTCTGGCGAGAAGGTCGTGACTGACGGCCACCTCCGTCTTGTTCAGGCCTCGAAGGTAGAGATCAAAGGCGAAGGGGAAGGCGGCAAGAAATGAATATCTCGGAGCTCTTCATCCGCCGTCCAATCATGACAACCCTCGTCATGCTCGCTATCCTCATCTTCGGTATCGCAGCATACCGTCTCCTTCCCGTGAGCGACCTCCCCAATGTCGATTTTCCTACGATCCAGGTGACAGCCGGTCTTCCAGGCGCCAGCCCGGAGACCATGGCCTCTGCCGTGGCCATCCCCCTTGAGCGCCAGTTCTCAACCATCGCAGGACTCGATTCGATGACCTCCACGAACGGTCTCGGCAACACGATGATAACACTCCAGTTCAGCCTCAGCAGGAACATCGACGCAGCGGGACAGGACGTTCAGGCGATGATCGCCAAGGCGATGAAACAACTCCCTCAGAATATGCCGAGCCCTCCGACATACAGCAAGGTAAACCCCGCTGACCAGCCGGTGATCTACCTCTCGCTCAGCTCTGCCTCGCTCCCCCTTTCTCAGGTTAACGAATATGCGGACACCTTCATGGCCCAGCGCATATCCATGATCAGCGGTGTCGCCCAGGTCCAGATCTTCGGGGCCCAAAAATACGCAGTACGCGCCCAGGTAGACCCCCGCGCCCTTGCAGGAAGAAAGATCGGGATCGATGAAGTCGGCAGCGCCCTCGAGCGGCAGAATGTCAACCTTCCCACAGGCACCCTTGAAGGCAAGCAGCAGGCCTTCACGATCCAGGCCACCGGCCAGCTCTTCACTGCCGCCGATTACCGGCCCCTCATCGTTGCCTACCGAAACGGCTCTCCGGTGCACCTTGAGGAGATCGGAAGGGTTATCGACAGCGTCGAAAACAACAAGGTGGCGAACTGGTACAATAAGGACCGGGCAGTGGTCCTGGCCATTCAGCGACAGCCCGGTACGAATACGGTGGAAGTCGTAGACAGTATCAAGAACCTCATTCCCGTATTTCGCTCTCAGATGCCGCCTTCCGTGGAACTCAACGTCCTGTATGACCGTTCCGTCTCGATTCGCGAGTCCGTCAGGGACGTTAAATTCACCCTCGTCCTGACCATCTGCCTTGTGGTGATGGTGATCTTCCTCTTCCTTCGCAACCTCTCTGCTACGATCATCCCGAGCCTTGCCCTTCCCTTCTCGATCATCGGTACCTTCGCTGCCATGTATCTCATGGGATTCAGCATCGACAACATCTCTCTCATGGCCCTCACGCTCTCCGTCGGGTTCGTTGTCGATGACGCAATTGTCATGCTCGAGAATGTCGTGCGCCACATGGAACACGGCGAAGGGGCACTGGAAGCAGCCCTCAAAGGCTCAAGGGAGATCGGCTTCACCATCCTCTCCATGACACTTTCTCTCGTAGCTGTCTTTATCCCAGTGCTCTTCATGGGAGGGATCCTTGGCAGGCTCCTCCATGAATTCGCCGTGACGATAAGCATGGCGATCCTCATATCAGGTCTTGTTTCCCTGACACTCACCCCTATGCTTTGCAGCCGCTACCTGAAATCCCCGGGTGGGGTTCAGCATGGCCGCCTTTATCTTCTTATGGAGCGTTTCTTTGATGGGATGCTCCATACTTACGAAAGGACACTGAAAATCGTCCTCCGTCACCGCCCTGCTATGCTGATTGTTACTGCAGTCCTTACTGTCGTGACAGTCTGGCTCTTCACGAAGATGCCCATGGGGTTCCTGCCGACCGAAGACACGGGTTCCATCTTTGCCTTTACCGAAGCGGCCGAGGGCATCTCCTTTGAAGACATGACAAGACACCAGAAGGAACTGGCTGAGATCGTCTCAAAGGAGCCAAATGTGGACTCTTTCATGTCAGCCATCGGCGCGAGCGGCATCAGTGTTGCGAACAATACAGGCCGTATCTTCATGCGCTTAAAACCCCGGGACGAGCGCAGAATGAGCGCAGACGAGATCATCCAGAAGTTGCGTCCCCAAGTTGCCACCGTGCCGGGCATCCGCATGTTTATGCAGAATCTCCCGGCCATCAGAATCGGAGGCCAGCTGACAAAGAGCCAGTACCAGTTCACCCTCCAGAGCCCGGATACCGATCTCCTTTACAAGTCAGCCACTGAACTGGAGAACAAGATGCGCGGCCTCACGGAGCTCCAGGATGTTACCAGCGACATGCTGATCAAGAGTCCCCAGGTGAATGTGGAGATCAACAGGGACAAGGCCTCTGCCCTTGGTTTGACCGCTGATCAGATCGAGGACGCCCTCTATTACGCTTACGGATCACGCCAGGTCTCGACGATTTATGCTCCGAACAACCAGTACCAGGTCATTCTTGAACTGGACCCGAAATACCAGAGTGACCCTGCCGCGCTCTCGATGCTCTATGTCCGTTCCAACTCAGGGCAGCTCGTTCCGCTGAACACCGTGGCGAGCCTCACAAGGAGTTTAGGACCATTGACGGTAAACCACCAGGGCCAACTCCCTGCAGTCACAATCTCATTCAATCTCAAGCCCGGGGTCGCCCTCGGCGATGCGGTGAAGATTGTCGGAAAGGTCTCCCGTGAAACCCTGCCCCCGACTATCAGCACGAGTTTTCAGGGATCGGCCCAGGCCTTCCAGTCCTCCATGCAAGGACTCTGGATCCTCCTCATCATGGCGATCCTCGTCATCTACATAGTGCTCGGCATCCTTTATGAGAGCTTCATCCATCCCCTGACGATCCTTTCAGGTCTCCCCTCGGCAGGCTTCGGCGCCCTCGTTACCCTCATGGCCTTCAACAAGGACCTGAACATTTATGCCTTTGTCGGAGTGATCATGCTCCTCGGAATCGTCAAGAAGAACGCCATCATGATGATCGACTTTGCCCTCGAAAACCAGCGTACCGAAGGGAAATCACCGCTCGAAGCGATTTACCAGGGCTGTATCATCAGATTCAGGCCCATCATGATGACGACGATGGCCGCACTCATGGGAACCCTCCCGATCGCCCTCGGCTTCGGCGCCGGCGGTGAATCGAGAAGACCCCTCGGCCTTGCAGTGGTGGGCGGATTGCTAGTCTCCCAGCTGCTTACGCTCTACATAACACCCGTTGTGTACACTTACATGGACGCCTTCCAGACATGGCTGGGAGGGAGGAAGAACATTCCGGTCCCGGCTGAGGAGGGTTAGTCCCCCCCGACGGCATCTATATTACGGCGCATTACAAAGAGACCCAGCTGGAAAAGACAAAGGTCGGGCAGAAGGTGGAGATAAAAGTCGATACTTATCCCGGCAAGAAGTTCAAAGGAACGGTCGAGAGCATTATGGCAGGAACAGACTCTGTCTTCTCCCTCTTCCCTCCTGAGAAAGCAAAAGGGAATTTCGCGAAGGTAGTTCAGAGGGTGCCCGTAAAGATTATTTTTGATAAAGACACGGACAAGGAGCATGTTCTAAGGAGATGAGATCGAAGATGTGGCATTTGATGACGAGCCGTGGATAAGAAAAGGCCGCGGAGGGACGCGTTACATGCTTGGTTATGCGGTAGCGGGCCGTTATCTTTTTGTTGTTTATCTGTTGAAAGGAAAAGGCATTGCGAGAGTAATTATGCAATGGATATGGACGAGAAGACAAGGAAGATGTACAAGAAAAGGGGCAAGTGATGAAGAAACTTCCAGAATTTAAGACAGAAGAGGCAGAAATAAGATTTTGGGAAACGCACTCGATTGCCGACTACTGGGATGAGCTTGAAGAAGGCAGGGAGATTTTTAGGAGACCCAAGCTTACTCCGATTACCCTGAAGTTCGACCCGCTCGTGCTGAAGAAGATCAAAATGCTTGCGCGCAAAAGGGGGATTTCCTACAATGCGTATATACGCTATTTGGTCGCCAAAAGCGTTGAGAAGGAAATGCTTCCCGCAGGCCGCTAAAGATATAGCGGGGATACGGCCCATCGCATCCAAATCACGCAAGATTGGCCGCTTATCGACCGGCCTCTGGCATGTCCGTGGTGCCTGCCATTCTGGTCGGGACGTGAAGGCACTGTGTTAATCGGAATTATGCCCGCTCCATCTTGGGAGCATTCGGCGTCTTGCCTTCGCTTAAAATCTCACCCTTGATTCCGACAACAACTTCCTTATAGGGGATGTCCTTCCCTGATGCCTTCAGGGCCTCTTTGACGAGATAAGCCAATCCGCCGCAGCACGGGACTTCCATTCTGAGTATGGTTATGCTCTTCACCGAATTGACCTTGAAGAGCTCCGTAAGCTTTTCATAATAGTACTTCGAATCGTCGAGTTTCGGGCACGCTATAAGGAGTATCTTACCCCTGATGAAACGGCTGTGAACATTGATCGTCGAAAATGCCGCGCAGTCCGCTGCCAGGAGGAGATCTCCATCCTTGAGAAAGGGCGCGTTCGTCGGGACTAGTTTCAACTGTATAGGCCAGTTCATCAGCTGAGGTTTCGTATCACCCTCATCCTTGCTGACATCAGTCTCAGCCTTCTGGGAGAAGTCGACAGCCCTTGTACCGGGGCATCCTGAAAGCTCCTCTTTCGGGGTTTTTATTTTGTCAACATGTATTTCTGTTGCTTTCTCGTCAAAGGGGTCGGCTTCCCTCTGCACAATCCTGAGAGCGCCCGTAGGGCATCCGCCAATGCAGGCGCCAAGCCCGTCGCAGTATATCTCCTTCACAAGCTTTGCCTTGCCGTTCACGATCTGGAGGGCAGCCTCCGCACAGTCGACAATGCACTGACCGCATCCGTTGCACTTCTCTTCATCGATCTCTATGATGTTCCTTATTGCCATTCCCACAATCCTCCTCGACGAGATGTCTTGTACCTCCAGTATAAACGATCTCCTTTCGGTGATCCATAACAGCGGTCATATCGTATTGAGCGGGAGCATCGACTCCTGATAGACTACGGCATGGACGACTGGAAGGGAAACATATACTTTATCCTCGTGGAACCGAGGGAACCCGGCAATATCGGCGCCTCTGCAAGGGCGATTAAGAATATGGGATTCAGAAACCTCTGTCTTGTGAAGCCTCAGGCCGGGATGTCGGAAGAGGGGAGATGGTTCGCCCGCAATGCCCATGATGTCCTTGACTCTGCAGAGAGGTTTTCTTCGCTCGAAAAGGCGATGAGAGACAAAGCGCTCGTAGTGGGAACGACCCGGAGGACAGGGAAGAGACGCGGCGTGATACTCCCTGTCGAAACAGGGGCGTCAAGGATTTACAACGCCGCAAGAAACAATAAAGTCGCCATACTCTTCGGGAGGGAGGCGAGAGGACTCTTCAACGCCGAGGTTGACGAGTGCGGTTTTATGATCACCATCCCGAGCAGCGCAATGCAGCCTTCCCTCAATCTTGCACAGGCAGTCCTCATCATCGCATATGAACTCTCAAAATGCGCGCAAGTGCTAAAGAATGAAACCGGCAAGGGCCGAAAGAGAAAGCCGGACAACTCGACACTGAAAGATGACCTGATTGCTCATGGAGAGGTCGACCGGTTATACGCGAGGATCTCAGGCGTGCTGGAGCTCCTTCAATACATTCCGAAGGGCGACAGGAATCTCAGGGAAAAGATCATCGCCAACCTGAAGCACTTCATCGGCAGGGCAGGCATTACCGAGTGGGAGCTGAACATGCTTCACGGCGTCTGCACCCAGATCAAGAAGAAGATCGGAGAGAGGTGAATGGAGAGAGCGCCGCGTCTAGCCCGTCCCCAGAGCCTTCGCTTGCTGAATTGTGTAACGCTGATATTGGAAGCATTTGCTTTTTTTACTGTATAATATATCAATTTCTTCATGGATGTCTTTTTACTATAGAACGGTACCTCTAAGGTGGTGGCGCAGAACGATGTTCTCCTTCAGACTCTTTTGTGCATAACGCTCGTTGCTGAGGGGGATGAAGTTTATGCTGCGTTAATGAACATGAGGAGGTTTCTCGTTAGGTGAGCGGATTACCTGGGCGCAATCGGGCAGAAGAGAATCTACTCTTCACCCAGTTCGCGGTCGATCACGCGGTTGACGGCATTACCTGGATAGGAAAAGACGGGCGTTTCAGGTATGTCAATGATGCCTTCTGCCGGTCTCTCGGTTACTCGCGGGATGAATTATTGTCCATGACGGTTCACGATATCGATCCACATTTTCCGAAGGAGCGATGGGTCGCCCATTGGGAGGAGCTAAGAAGGCTCGGGCGCAGCGTCATTGAGACCGTCCATCGGACAAAAGACGGAGGGGAAATCCCTGTCGAAATTGCCGTCAACCATCATGAATTCGGCGAGGAAGAGTACCATTGCTCTTTTATCCGCAATATCACAGAACGTAAAAAAGTGGAAGAGGCGTTGAAGAAAGCCAGGACCACGGCTGAAGATGAGAAGGCGAAGACAATGTCCATTCTTTCTGCCATCGGTGACGGTATCAGCATTCAGGACAGGGATTACAGAATCATATACCAGAATCATGCTGCTAAGAAGCTTGTTGGAGATCACGTTGGAGAATACTGTTACAAGGCGTACCAGGGCAGGGAGAGCGCTTGTGAAGGCTGCCATATCGCCATGTCCTTTGGAGACGGAGACGTCCATAAGAAGGAGCAACACAGAGTCACCGATGAGGGAATGCGATACTATGACATCATCTCATCTCCCTTGAGAAACTCAGCAGGGGAGATCGTAGCATGCGTCGAGGCGGTCAGAGACATAACCGAGCAGAGGAAGGTGCAGGCTTTGATTTCCTCGGGCAAGAAGCAGTGGCAAGAAACCTTTGATGTGATCAACGACGCAATAACGATTCATGACAGGGATTTTACGGTCATACGAGCGAATAAGGCCGCCCAAGCAATACTCGGATTGTCATTCAGAGAAATCATAGGACAGAAGTGTCATCGACTGTATCATGGATTGGATTCTCCCCCGGAAGGCTGTGCCAGTTGCCTCTCTTTGAAGACAGGCAAGCCCTCCACCTTTGAGACCTTTGAACCCCACCTAGGCAAATATCTTGAGATAAAGGCATTTCCGCAGGTGGATGAAAAAAATGAAGTCGTCAGGTTGGTGCATGTTATAAGGGACATCACAGAGCACAAGAAGATGGAGACAGAGGTATTGAAGGCTCAGAAACTCGAATCGATCGGCATCCTTGCCGGGGGAATAGCCCATGATTTCAACAATCTCCTTCAGGCAATGATGGGAAATATTTCCCTCGCCAAGATGTTGACGAATCCGAAGGAAAAGACGTTCCCTCTCTTGGAAGAAGCAGAAAAGGCGTCCGAGCAGGCAAAGGAATTGAGCTACAGGCTCCTAACGTTCAGCAAGGGAGGTGACCCTGTACGATGCATAACCCCTGTGGAAGACATCCTCAGGGAATCCGTCAGCCTCTGCCTGAGTGGATCGAATGTTGCCGCCAAACTGAGTCTTCCTGAGGACCTTGATCCTGTTGAGGTGGACAGGGGGCAAATGAACCAGGTCTTCAACAATCTCTTCATCAACGCGAAAGAGGCGATGCCCGAGGGTGGGACAATTGAGATCAGCGCGGCCAATGTCAGGATAACGGGACGCACCGAAGTCCCTCTCAAGGAGGGGCAGTATGTGAAGATCTCTGTGAAAGACTGTGGCACCGGTATCCCCGAAGAGCATCTCCCGAAGATCTTCGATCCCTATTTCTCGACCAAGGAAAGGGGAAGCGAGAAAGGCATGGGACTCGGTCTCGCAATCTGCTACTCAATCATTGCGAAACATGGAGGACATATCGCAGTCGAATCCACGGTGGGAGTCGGCACCACATTCCGTATCTATCTCCCGGCCAGTGCGAAGAAGACCGCAGGAGGGAAACCAGGGATACAGGGAGGTCTCCCCGCTGGCTTGGGACGGGTCTTGTTCATGGATGACGACGAAAGGGTGAGACGGATAACCGGCGCCATGTTGCAGCAAGTGGGATATGCCGTTGAGTTTGCGAGGAACGGGGAAGAGGCTATTGAGCGGTACCGGAGAGAGAAGGAAGCAGGGAAGAGGATTGATGCGGTAATTCTCGATCTCACCGTGCAGGGTGGCATGGGTGGAGAGAAGGCTCTCAGGAGACTCCTTGCGATAGACCCTGAGATAAAGGCGGTTATATCGAGCGGCTATGCTGATGACCCTGTCATGAAGGACTTCAGGGCTTACGGGTTTGTGGCTGCCATAGCAAAGCCCTATACCGTCGAAAAGCTGAGGGAACTTCTCGGAAAACTCTAATTTCATAGAGACCCATTGTTTCTCCCTTGGGACGGCGGCCCTGGGCCATGGGCGCGCATTGACGGCAGGCCCATTTCTCCCTTCGAGCCCCCGCCTGCGCCAGAAACCCGAGACCAGGTGATCCTGATCTTCCCCGCTACGAATTCGTATTAGATATGCTACAATACGCCCATGGAAAAGAGGAGTTCCAGGAGAATAACGGTCAACCTCAGGGCAGAGCGTATCTCCGGAGACCAGAACTACACGGTCTTCCTTGAAAACGTCTCAGAGAACGGCATCCATATGATAACAACGCCTGCAGATATCCACAAGAAATATGCTCCCGGCACAAAGGTCGTCCTGAAATTCCGCCTCCCCTCGGGAGAGGTCCTCAATCTCGGATGCAGAGTGCGATGGGCCCATTACAGGATCCCTCCTGACAAATCAACCGACAGCATAGGCCTCGAGATCATCGAAAAGCCAGAGAGATACGTCGAATTCGTAAGATCACTCCATCAGCCTTCGCCGCACGATATCAAGACCCGCTAAGACATGCCGGATATCCTCAAAAACATCATCTCTGCCTTTATTCCGATCTTTGTGGCCATCGACATCTTTGCCGTTCTTCCGATATTCATATCCATGACTGAAGGGATGTCGCACGAGAAGATCAGGGCCGTCGAGAGGGACTCCGTCATCACCGCCATTGTCGTCGGTCTCAGTTTCACGGCCTTGGGAGAAGCCATATTCAATACGCTCAGCATAACCGTAAACGATTTCAAGATTGCCGGAGGCTTGGTGCTCCTCATCTTTGCGGTACTCGACCTCATGGGACATACGGGAACGAGGCAGCAGCCTGCAGGGAAATGGGGTGTTGTACCGATGGGAGTTCCGCTCATTGTGGGACCTGCGGTCCTGACCACGATCCTCGTCCTCATTGACCATTATGGGATCTTCGCGACCGTCGCCTCCTTCGTCATAAATCTTGCCGTCGTCTGGATTGCGCTAAGGTCCGCTCAGAAGATCGTCCATATCCTCGGAAGGGGAGGAATCCTGGCAGTCTCCAAGATCATGGCGCTTCTCCTCGCCTCAATAGCGGTCATGATGATCCGCCTCGGCATCGAGAATATTGTCAGGGGCCATGCCATGTGAGGGGTTGACTTTCTCGTTTCGCGATGGTATAAAAAAACATCCTGTTTTGCAGGTTTCATTTTTCATCCCTTTTATGAGGCGCCAACGCGGCTCTCATAGGGAAAAAGGAGGAAGTAAGAAGCATGCCGTTCGAAGGGAAAGTCAAGTGGTTTAATGAAACTAAGGGGTATGGTTTCATCCAGCAGGACAACGGACCGGACGTATTCGTCCATTATTCGGCAATCTCTAATGAGGGGTTCAAGACCCTTGCCGAAGGCCAGAGGGTCCAGTTCGATGTCGTTGAAGGAGACAAGGGACTAAAAGCAGCAAATGTTATGAAGATATAGTAACATTTGAACAACGACGGGTGAGGAGATCATGAACTTCTCACCCGTTTTTTATTGGAGGGGATCATGATCCTCGGCATAATCTCAGACTCGCATGACGACATGGCATCAATAGCGTGGGCCGTCGATCTCTTCAATGCCAGGGGAGCTTCTCACGTCATTCATGCCGGAGACATCATCTCACCCTTCACCTTCGAGGTCTTCCGGGAACTGGTCTGCCCATTCACGGGCATCTTCGGCAACAATGATGGCGACAAGCTTCTCCTGAGGGAGAAATCCGGCGGAACTATTCATAAGCAGCCTTACATCATGACGCTCCAGGGAAAGAAGATCGTTATCCTCCATGAACCCGATCTCGTTGCGGCCCTCGGGGAAAGCGGAGACTTCGACATCGTCATTTATGGGCATACGCACAGGCCCGACGTGCGAAAGATGACCAACGTCCTTGTCGTGAACCCCGGGAAACTCGCGAGACTCAACAAGGGGAAAGCGACCCTTGCCCTCCTCGATATGGATTCGATGGAGGCGGAGATTATCACGCTTCCATAATGCGTGAATCCGCTTTTCTTGTACGACTCTCCTTACGCAATGTCTCAGTGCAAATAGATGTCTTGTCCGGCCTTCTCTTCTTGTAAGAGCACAGGGCTTTATGGTAATCTCATCCTCAGCAACGGAGGTCTCATGGTAAAGAACGACAGGTGGATACGGGAGATGGCCTCAAAGGGGATGATAACGCCCTTTGAAGAGCGGCAGAAACGTGAAGGAGTAATATCTTCAGGCGTGAGCTCCTACGGCTACGACATGAGGATATCCGATGAGTTCAAGATCTTCACGAACATCAATACGACGATCGTTGATCCCAAGGACTTCGACCCTAAGAGTTTTGTGGACTTCAAAGGTGACATATGCATTGTCCCTCCCAACTCCTTTGTCCTCGGCTCTTCTGTCGAATACTTCAGGATCCCCAGGGATGTGATTGTCATCTGCCTCGGGAAGTCGACCTATGCGAGGTGCGGGATGGTCGTTAACGTGACCCCCCTTGAGCCTGAGTGGGAAGGCCATGTGACGATCGAGATATCGAACACGACGCCTCTCCCCGCAAAGATATATGCAAATGAAGGTATCGCCCAACTCCTCTTTCTGACGGGCTCGGAGGTCTGCGAGACTTCATACGCAGACAAGGCAGGGAAGTACCAGGCACAGAGGGGCATCACCCTGCCGAGGATGTAGCGTGCCGGCAAAGGAGAAGATCATCCTCGCCCTCGATGTTTCCGACGGCATGCAGGCCATCGAGCTTATGGAGACCTTCAGGGACCATGTGAACATATTCAAGGTGGGCCTCGAATTGTTCGTCTCCGCGGGATCCGGTATTGTGGACGAGTTCCATAAGAGAGGGAAAAGGGTCTTCCTCGATCTCAAGTTCCATGATATTCCGAACACTGTTTCCAGGGCAGCGATGGCAGCAACAAGGCTCGGCGTATTCATGTTCAACATCCATACAACGGGCGGCCTTGACATGATGAGGAGATGCAGGGAGGCTGTTGTTGAATTGTGCCTGAAAGAGAATATCGAGAGGCCGAAGATTCTGGGAGTAACGGTTCTTACCGGACTTACCCAGGATGCACTCAGAAATGAACTCGGCGTCCAGCACAGTCTGAAGACCCATGTAAAGCACCTTTCAAAATTGGCTCATGAAGCTGGTCTTGACGGTGTTGTGGCGTCAGGCCATGAGGCTGCGTCGATACGGGACCATCTTGGCAAGAAATTTCTCATCATCACACCCGGGATCAGGGCATCCTGGAGTCCTCCCGACGACCAGAGGCGGACTGTTACGCCCCGCCAGGCAATCAGGGAAGGCGCCGATTATCTGGTCCTCGGGAGGACGGTCTTCAATCAGCCCGATCCCCTGAAGGCCCTCGAGTTGATCACGACTGAAGTCCTCACCGCGTAACCATGCAGGACAGCGCCTTTGCCCCTTCGGTAACAAAAGAAGAGTTCCTCGCCCTTTGCGGCAGCGGACCGGTCCCTCCTCTCTATGTTGAGATACCCTATCTCGCTCCTGAACAGGCATATCCCCTCTTTTCAGGGCCTGAATCCTTTCTCCTCGAAAGTGTAAAAGGACCGGAAAAGATCGCACGATACTCCTTCCTTGGCTTCGAACCCTCCATGACCTTCAAGGTCAAAGACGGGATTGTTGAGATAGCGGCTGAGGAACAGTCATCACTGTCAAGGGAGAGGCCCCTGAAGAGCCTTAACCAGATCCTCCACAGATATCTCCAGAAGCCCCTGCCCGAACTTCCACCCTTTCAGGGTGGCCTCGTGGGGTTCTTGAGCTATGATTTCGTCCACTATCTCGAGAGGCTTCCGAAGACTACAGCCGACGATCTCAGAATCCCCGATGCCCATTTCTTCATCATCGACCGGCTCATCGCCTTCGACCATATCGGGAGGAAGGCATGGATCATTGTATGTCCGGGAGCGAGAAGCGCTGCAAGGGACCGTGCCCAGTGGTATGAAGAAGCAGAAGATGCCCTTGCCCGGATAGGGAAAACGCTTAGTGCGGGCAAGGAGAGAAAGAGATCAGGAAAGGCACGTCTGGTACCTCCAAAGATCGAGCTCCTTCACGAGATGAAGAAGGAACAATACCTGGACATGGTGAGGAGGGCAAAGGAGTATATTGCGGCAGGAGACATCTTCCAGGCAAACCTCTCACAGAGGGTCTCAGCCTATGTGGGAGGACTGGAGCCGTGGGATCTCTATATGACCCTCAGGACAATAAACCCCTCCCCCTTCGCCGGGCTCATCGATTTCGGCAGCTACTCCATCGTCAGCTCGTCCCCTGAGAGGCTGGTCCGTCTGAAGGACTGCGTGGCAGAGGTCCGGCCCATAGCCGGCACAAGACCGAGGGGTAAGGACATGAAGGAAGACAAGAGGATGAGAGAAGAATTGCTCTTGAACGAAAAGGAACGGGCCGAACACATCATGCTCATCGACCTCGAGAGAAACGACCTCGGTAAAGTCTGCGACTACGGAAGCATAGAGGTCGATGAACTGATGATAACCGAAGACTACTCCCATGTCATCCATATCGTTTCGAATGTGCGCGGGGTGCTTGCCAGGAACAAGACGGCCATCGATGTCATTCGTGCGGTCTTCCCAGGTGGCACCATCACCGGTGTTCCGAAGGTGAGGTGCATGGAGATCATCGATGAACTGGAACCGGTCCGGCGGGGCCCCTATACCGGCTCCATGGGCTATGTCGGGTTTTCAGGAAATATGGACCTGAACATCATCATACGGACCTTTGTAATCAAGGACGGATATGCGTATGTTCAGGCAGGCGCAGGCATTGTTGCCGATTCAGACCCCGAGCGGGAGTTCCACGAGACCCTCAAGAAGGCCGAGGCCCTCATAAAGACCCTGGAACGCATAAAGATCTGAACCCCGGGGCACGCGCCAAGGATCTCGGTCTCACTGCCCTATCAGGTTAGAGTGGGTCGACTGTCTGTTACTGGTCTACTTCAAGCTCCCTGAGCCTGATTTCGACCCTCCTGTTCTGGGCCCTCTGCTCGGGTGTGTCATTGGGGGCGACAGGACGGTGATCGGCATTCCCTTTGATCGAGAGATGGGACGGATCAATCCCATGGACACCGATAAAGTACCTCAGGACACTTGCGGCACGGGCGACAGATAATTCCCAGTTCGAGGGGTAGAGCCGACTCTTAATCGGGACGTTGTCGGTATGGCCATCAATCTCGACTGCATAGGAAGGATGTCTCCTGATAATCCCGGCAATGTTATCGAGAACCGGACCAGAGTCTTTCAGGATCTCAGCCTCTCCCGGTCTGAAGGTGACGTTCTCCTTCATGGTAATAACAATCCCTTTCCTGATTGTCTCGACTGAAACATCCTGCTCCATCTTGAGGTCCCTGATGAGGGAATTCATCTCGCTTCTCATCTTTTCAGCTGCCGCCGGGAGGGGTGTCTTCAGCCCCGTCTCTGCTAATGGAACCTCCGCAGAACTGTCTTCTCTAATCCTTTTGTCCTTGCCCGCATTCTTCGTCATCACAAAGGACATGATGAAGAACACAAGAAGAAGGGACAGCACGTCGCTCAGCGTGATGAGCCAGTTGCTGTCGCTGTCAAGAGACAATTCCGAACTCTGGACCGATCTGGGGTGGAGGGAGGGGTAAACACCCGTCCTCCTATTCGGCTTGCTGATTTCGCAGGTCGAGCTCTTCATAATATACGCTAGGCCCCGCTAAGGCTCTTGGTCATGGAGAGCTCAGTCCCCGCACCCTGGAACGTGGTTCCGCCCGCATCACTGCACCCTCTCATCCTCTCTTCGATCCTCAGGGGATGTTCCATGTTATTCATTGCCACGACTCCCTCGATCGTGATGTACATGAGTGTCTCGGAGTCTGTGGTCCTGTCCTTCAGTTTCGCGGACAGGGGAAGCATGAAAAGGTTCGATAGTACCACGCCGTAAAAGGTGGACATGAGGGCAACAGCCATAAGAGGAGCGATGGTATCAACAGACTGGAGATGCTTGAACATCTTGATGAGACTTATGACCGTACCTGCAAGGCCAAAGGACGGCGTGAGACGGGCAGCGGTCTTCAGCATGTTCTGACTGCAGCGGTGATTCACAATCTTGATGGCCATCTCCCGCTCCATGATATTCCTTATATCGTCACTCCTGTGGTGGTTTATGATGAGGTTTACGCCGAGACGGAGGAAATCGTCTCTTGTTGCCTTCATCCTTCTCTCGATGCCGCGGATATCGGCCTTCCGGTAGATCCGTGCAATCTCGAGGGTCTCTTTTATCAGGGTCTCCCTGTCGGTTCCGCCGGTAAAGGTATCGATGACGTCACGGACGGTCTCACGGATCCTCACAAAGGGAAAACCGATGAGGAGTGCAACAAGGGTCCCGCCGATAACAATGAAGATGGCGTCCGGGTTCAGGAGCATGGTTACGCCGATGTCCCTGAATATGGTCACAAGAAAGGCCAACACGCCGGTTATCAACGCTGCTCCTACGATGAGATTCATGCCAATCCTCCTCGATATGTTCTTCGATCCTGCCTGGGGCAAAGCAACTGACATGCCAGAAAACGGGACAGAAGCGTGAGGCACACCATGAGGAATAACGGGCAGTTAGCTGCTCCCGATAAATGACGATGGAGATCAGGAGAGGAAGAATTTTCCCGGCAGACAATTTTTTCCTGTATGGAGCAGAAGCAGAAAGACCCGATTCCCGATGAACGGAGGGGACACTGGACTTGGCGCCGTCTTCATCCTTCAGAAGCTCCCAGATGTATTCCTGCACCTTTAGCCGAACCATATCCTCTGATACCTCAAGTACGTCGCACTTGACGACATCGCCTTCTCGGTGATACCCTTTCTCATTGGAAAAGGCCTTCTTATGAAACTCGGCATTCTCGTAAACACCGGCAGGAACCTGAAACACATCATAGGGTTGACAGAGGCTGCTGTCAGGAAAGGGCACGAAGTGATGATATTTGCCATGGATGACGGGGTAAGGTTGTTCCGCGAGCCGGACTTTAAAACGTTATGCGGGCTTGACAACGTCTCTATGAGCTTTTGCGATCTCAGCACCGGTGTCCTTGACGTGCCGAAGGAAGGGATACCCGATGAGATCATCTGTGGCAGCCAATACAACAACGCGGTCATGAACCACGATGCCGACAGGATCATCGTTCTCTAGAGGCAAGCGGTGAAGGTCCTCTACCTTATTCAGTCGTCCCTCGATGAGACGGCAGAGGCAATCATGGCCGTCCAGAAGAAAGGACATGATGTGAAGGTTATCGACCTCTCAAAAGGAGATCTCTCCTATGACGCTGTCATTGAGGAGATCTTCGGTCATGACAGGGTAATATCATGGTGAAAGGGAGCAATGAATAGGATGATGAGGGAAGGATAGATATTGAATTGTTGCGTTCGTTCACTATAGAATGAACGCACAAACGGAGGTGGCGGTGTCTCTGGGGTAAGGGAAAGCACGACGTGAAGATACACGATCAAGCCGCTCATGTCGCGTCCGTCCAGACCGTAAACAGGAGGTGAAGCCATGACCTAGTTCATATCTCTCTTCCGAAAGCCGTTTCCTGCATTCAGAAATGAGAAAGGGAGGAGTGTATGGATGAAAAACGTATCGATGAAGATAAGCTGTCCGAGGGAAAATGCGACTCCCCTGCAACCTGCGTGGTGGAGCCCAATAAGGGGATAAGCGAAGACTGGCTGTCTTTCTGGCTCGCCATGTTCATCTTTGTGGTTTCCCTTGTTTCCTTTGCCGGTGTGAACGTCTTCGGATGGGCCATATCCACCAACGTATGGACGGATATTTCGAAAGCTATGTCGCCCGCCTCGGCCGATCTGAAGCCCTTGAAGGGGGAAATAGCGAAGATTGAAGGGACCAAGATCACCATCAAAAAGGCTGACGGAAAAGAAGAGACCCTGACCGTAAAAGATGCTGCCCGGCTCAATGTGGGGGACAAGTATGAGAGAAAGGGGATGTCCGGCGTCATGTCGCTCGCACTGACCTATCTCTTCATGCTTGTGCTGATGACAGTGGGCGCAGTGCTCCTGCGCGCCCAAGTCGGGAAGTTCATCGTCGGCTTCACCATTGTCTTCTGGCTCAGTTACGGCTGCTGGATCATAGGCCATTATGCCTATATAGCAGCGACGGATGCCGGCAAGGCAGGGATCCCCTGGTCCATGAAGCTGACGGGTGAGGCAGGATTCATTGTTGCCCTCCTGGCCGGCCTCTTTATCGGCAACTTCATGCCGGGAGTTGCGAATCTCCTGAGGGAAGCCGTAAGGCCCGAGCTCTATATCAAGACCGCCATAGCCCTCATGGGGGCCCTGCTCGGTCTGAAGTCTGCACAGGCCTTCGGACTTGCATCGGCAGTGCTCTTCAGAGGGCTCTGTGCCATCATTGAGGCATACCTCATCTACTGGGCACTCGTGTACTTTGTCGCCAGGAAATACTTCAGGTTCAGCAAAGAATGGGCGGCACCCCTGGCGTCGGGGATATCGATATGCGGCGTCTCGGCGGCCATAGCGACGGGTGGCGCCATAAGGGCGAGGCCGGTGGTTCCGATCATGGTATCGTCCCTCGTCGTTGTCTTTGCTGTTATTGAGCTCATCATACTACCCTTTATGGCCCAGGCCTTCCTCTGGCAGGAGCCGATGGTGGCAGGCGCGTGGATGGGTCTGGCGGTGAAGACCGACGGCGCAGCCTTTGCAAGCGGCGCCGTTGTCGATTCCCTTGTGCTTGCGAAGGCCCAGGCAGAGGCAGGGGTGAAGTATGAGAGCGGATGGTTGCTTATGGCTGCCTCGACAACAAAACTCTTCATCGATATCTTTATCAGCATCTGGGCCTTCATTCTTGCCTATGTATGGTGCGCAAAGATAGAATGCAAGCCCGGCGAAAAGGTACAGGCCGGAGAGATATGGAGGCGGTTCCCGAAGTTCGTTATCGGCTACGCAATTACCTTTGTTGTTCTTCTCATCATCGCGGTCGCTCCGACTGCCCAGATCACCCCTGCCGAGAAGGAGATCAAGGGATTGAAAAAGGAGATCGCTGCTGCTGAGAAACAGGTTCCGGCAGTCACAGAACCGGCGCAGCTGGCAGGGCTTAACGAGAAGACTCAGGCTGCGAAGCAGCGGATCAAAGACATCGAGGCCCAGATCAAGGAGCCAAAGAAGACCATGGCAGCGGCAAGGGATGCGACAGACGGAAGCAATGCTTTCCGGGTAATGTTTTTTCTCGTGACGTTTTTTACCATCGGCGTTGTTTCCAATTTCAAGAAGCTCTGGGAAGAAGGGATCGGGAAACTGGCGGCGGTCTATCTCCTCTGCCTTTTCGGGTTCATCATCTGGATCGGGCTTGTGATCTCGTGGATATTCTTCCACGGCGTAAAACCGCCTATCGTGGCGGGTTAGAAAGAAAGGATCGAGGTATGGCAGACCAACCAAAATTGGCAGAAGAGTTGAAAAAGATGGAGTATGAGCCTTTGCTTCCCGTGGAAAAGAGGCTCATCGGGTGGAGCATCGTCCTGGGGACCGTGCTCCTCGGGCTCCTCGTCTGGATAAGCTACACCTTTTTCCCGAGCGGACATTGACACTTCCATCAGGAGAGAGGAAGGCCCTGGCTCGGAGATTCATCCGGGGCCTTCCTTTCTCCTTCCTCTCTTGTGATAGACTATAGCATGCGGGACGAAAAGGGGCAGCTCCCCTTCGATACGAGATTGCTCAGTGAAGCCATCATCGAGCTCAATATCTGCCGCCGCAATGTCTCTATCTATCCGAGAGAGCATCCCGCAGTCGAACGGTCTCTGGACCGCGTCTTCGAATTTATCCAGAAGCTTTTTGAACTGAGGGACGAGATCACCCTCGCCGTGGCAGGAGATGTCCTCATTGTCGACGATTTCTTTCTTGACAAGAAGAACCCTGTCTACCGGGAGTTTGCCCTTCATATGAACAGGATGAATATCGCCTCGGTGACCTTCATCACCGGCCTCACGCGAGAGGAACTCTATGAGTTTCACTTCCTTCTTTCGGACGAGGCCAAGGATTTCGGCCCCGACGACGTGAAAGGAAGATTGCGGGAGCGCAAGGTGGCCCATATCAGGATAGATTTCGTCGATTACAGGGCTTTCGCCCTCCGCGAAGGACGGACCGAGACGGAAGCCTTTGGCAGGCACCTCTGGGACCGTTATGTCCATGCCCTTCTTCAGGGTACATTACTGACGGACGATGTGTCTGATGCTGTTCACGATATCCCTCCCGATGAGCTCGCAAAGGTCATCAATAAGACGGCTTCCGGTGACCTTTCCGAGGAGAGCTATGACAGGGTCATCATCTCCTACCTGAAAAGGTCAATGGAAAGAGTCTTTTCGAGCGCCGAACTCAAGAGGGTGATGGACTTCATCAGCGGGCTGAGACCCGACTTAAAGAAGCAGTTTCTTTCCTCTTCAGTCAATGCCATCTCACGCGATATGGAGTCTGCCCATGAGGCATTGAAGGGTCTCCCTGTCGAGGATGTCATAAACATCCTCGCTAAGATCAATGAGCAGAACGTCGCCGTCCCCGAAGTCCTGAGGAACCTCCTCGAAAAATTCTCGGAGATCGAGACCGGAGCTGTTGAAGACCTTACGTTCAGAGGCAACCTTATTGCCGATGACGTCTTCCTTTCATCTGATGTTATGGATCTTCTCGTCGGCCATGATTTTGAAAAGTTTGTGACCCGAACCTATCAGAGCGAAATCGAGAAGATCATGCGGTTCAATGTTTCACGGCTCGCCGGAGAGGGGCTGAAGGAGCTTGAGAACGAATGCAGCGAAGAGAATATGGAGAAGGCCTTTCATGCCTTGATCCGGGAACTCCTCGTGTCCAAAGTCGTTACGGAAGAGGAATACCGCTACTTCATCGATACCTTGTATGACCAGGCAGAGGAGTTCATCGGAACCGGTCAGTACGGCGCGGTTCTGAAGACCCTCGGAATTCTTGAAACAAACCATGGGGAAGGCATTTTTCCTGACCTGACCTCGGGGGCCCTCGCACATTACCATACTCCTGAGTTTATCGCGCAATTCACCGATTCACTGAGGATGGTAGGGAGGCAGGCGAGGGAGGAGGCCCAGGCACTCTGTGATCATTACGGCGATGAAATACTCCCCGCCCTCTTTGATGCCCTTGCCGAAGAGAAATCTCAGGCGTTACGAAGTTTTTTTATCAGCCTCATTACCCATTTCGGCCCGAAGATCGTTCCTGAGGCGATCAAGCGTCTGAACGACAGCAGATGGTATGTGAAGAGGAACATGCTCTTGATCCTGAGCGAGTGCGATGAAAATCCCGGGCTCTATGCGCTACCCTATTGCCACCATGAGAACGTTCGAGTCAGCTTCGAAGCGATCAAGTGTCTCCTGAAAGCCGGTGACAGACATGGCCATCCCTCGCTGAGGGATTACATGCGTCATGAATCAAGAGAGGTCGTTGAACAGGCGATTCTTCTTTCCGGGGTCTACCGGGTGAAGGAATTGGTTCCTGACCTGCTTCAGATGCTCAGGAAAAAGGGAGTGAGCGGCGCCGACTTCTATGAGAAGATACGGGTCGTAAAGGCCCTCGGAGATATCGGCGACGCCCGGTCTATCCCTGCGCTCAGGGAGGTCCTTTCGATGAAGAGCATTCTCTTTAAGGGGACCCTCGACGATCTGAAAGGAGAGATTTACAAGACACTGAAGAAATATCCCTTTGCCCAGGTCCGGGACCTTGTGGAGGCCGGTACAACCTCTAAGAACGACACGATTCGGGAAGAGTCCCTGAAGCTTAAGAGGCTCGGGCAGGAATGATATGGAACAGGTAGCACGATTTCTTGCAGTCCTCATGTCGGCCATATCGAATTGTTCACTCTATTCAAAAGAGCATAAATCCATCGATGAACTTTCACAAAAGGCCTTCTCGCTCCTTGATCAGATACTGAGAGGAAAAGAAGGTTTCGAACTCATGATCGTCGGAAATGATCTGATCGTCAATAAGGTTCCTTTCCGCAAGGAAGGCATTCATGGGATGAACCTCCTGAGGCGTCTGAAGAAGAAGAGTGTCACCGGTGTCAACTTCCTTCCGGGAGTGACGACGGACGAGATCAGACAACTCATCATCGACATGTCTGATCCTCAGAAAGATCTCGCCGCGTACCCCCATATAAAGACCGGATCTGTAGATGTCCGCACCTCAGGCCCTCAGTCTGATACCCTCCTCGATCCCGATGGCCTTGCCCATCTGAAATCAGAACAGGTGGAGAAACTCAAGGAACTCTACCATGACGTTTCTCTCTTTCGGCAGCTGAATGTCGCAGGGATCGAAGAGGTTGTCGTCAACATGATCAGCGCCTTCAAGAGGCAGGCCAGCCTCCTTCAATTAATCAGCCCGGTAAAATCCTACAGCGAGTATACCTATACCCATGCCATAAATGTTTCGGTTCTGGCCCTCTTTCAGGCCGAATCCCTTGGCGTAAAGGGCCAACTGCTCCATGACATCGGAATAGCCGCCCTCCTCCATGATGTAGGCAAGATCTTTGTATCAAAGGAGGTCCTTGAGAAGCAGGGCTCCCTGGAAGAGCGGGAGTGGGAAGAGATGCGGAGACACACGGTTTATGGCGCGAGATACCTTTCCAAGATAGACGCCCTGCCCCATATCGCTCCCATCGTGGCATTGGAACACCATATGAGATATGACGGAGAGGGATATCCAAGAATGAAGACGAGAGAGAACCATCAGCATCTCTGCAGCCAGATGGTTGCCCTTTCAGATTTCTTTGATGCCCTGAGGAGCAAGAGACCCTATAAGAAAGACTGGCAGATCAAGGAAATCATCTCCCTCATGAAGGCGAATGAGGGGAAGGAATTCAATGCCTTCCTCGTTGACAATTTCGCAAGGATCATGTCCCTGGCATTGAAGGCGGCGTAGCCCTCACCCACATACTTCATATACTTGGGAGTTGACGCCCGATTCGCAGGCAAGAGTCGGGGTTATTGGCCGGTCCGCTCACGCGGACCGTAACCGTCTTTCCAGAACAGCGTGCTCTCAGGATCATGTGGTTGGAACAATCACAGCGGGCCTTTCTGAATGATGTATAATAGCCCTGTGCTTGTCGTCGGTTTGACAGGAAACTATGGGATGGGAAAGAGCACGGTCCTCGGCCTCTTCAGGGAGCTCGGTGCAGTCACCCTCAAGACCGACGGGATCGTGGACCTGCTTCTTCACGATGCAGGTGTACTTACAAAGCTCAGGCAAATACTCGGGGACTCCGCCTTTGCAGACGACGGAACCCTGATCAAGGCCAAGGTAGCTGCTGCCATATTCCGCGATAGGGGACTCAGGGAGGCAGTGGAGGGACTCCTCCACCCCCTTGTCTTTGAGAAGATCGCTGATATTCTCGGGAAGCTGAGAAAAGAAGGTGCCGATAAGAAGGTCGTCGTTGTTGAGATCCCCCTGCTCTTTGAGAAGGAATACTCCAGGAGATTCGGAAAGACCGTCACCGTCTATACCGACCTTGAGACAGCCCTCAGTCGCCTCGGAGAGAAAGGTGTGAGCAGGAATGATGCCTTGTCGCGCCTGAGCGCCCAAATGCCCGTCGAGGAGAAGATCGGCATGTCGGACCTTGCCATAGATAACAGCGGCACTCTTGATGAGACCCGGAAGCAAGTGGTCAAGGTTTTTGAAGCCCTTAAGCTCATTGGGGAAAGGGATGATCGTCATTCAGGGGCTTGAAGCCCTTCAAGAACGGTATCCAAGTGTCGTCCTCACCATCGGCAACTTCGATGGGGTCCATAAAGGACACCAAAAGATATTCAAGACGGTGGTGGACAAGGCACGGGCTTTGAACGGGACGGCCATGGCGATGACCTTCGACCCCCATCCCGTTCGCGTGCTCTTCCCTGAGAGGGGTCTGCGGATTCTCACTCCCTTTGCCGAGAAGTCACGTCTCATGGAGCTCTATAGAATAGATGTTCTTCTCCGCATCCCCTTTACCAGGGAATTTTCGAAGACAGGACCCGATGATTTCATAAAGAAGGTGATCGTCGAAAAGATCGGCGCCCGGGAAGTCATCGTCGGCCACAATTATGCCTTCGGCAAAGGGAAGAAGGGAACGACGGACCTCCTCAGGAGAAGGGGGAAGAAATACGGAATAGCCGTCAAGGTCGTGCGGAGCGCCAGGCTCTTCGGAGATTCGGTCAGCAGCAGCAGGGTCAGGAGCCTTTTGAGCAGGGGCAGGGTCTGTGAGGCATCCTGGCTTCTCGGAAGGCCTTACGCCATCGAGGGCGCCGTAGTCAGGGGAGCGGGAAGAGGAGGAAGGCTTCTGAATGTCCCGACTGCCAATATTTCAACCCGGAACGAGCTCATTCCCAGGGAAGGCGTGTATGCCGTCAAGATCAGCTTGGGCGGAAGGCTCCTTGACGGAGTCGCGAATATCGGCAAAAACCCTACCTTCGGCGAAGCACCGCCGAGCTATGAAATCCATATCTTGGATTTCTCAGAGCCTATCCTCGGCAGGGATATCAGGGTGAACTTTATCGACCGTTTGCGGGACGAGAGAACCTTCGCCGATGTCTCAGGTCTCAGAGAACAGATCATGAGCGATATCGAGCGTGCCCGCCGTATCCTTAGTACGAAGAAGTATCCTAGAGTGCTATAGGATCAACGTCGACGACGATCCGCAACCCTTTTTCACCCCGCAGATTCCCGAGCAGTCTTTTCGCGTAGAGGTGAAGTTTCTCCTTTGCCCTCGATTTCAAGAAGATCCTGGAACTGTGGCTCCTTCCCTTCCTGAGAAGCAAGGGTCCAATGCATTCGATCTCTTTATCCGGAAGGACAAGGGCATTCAAAAGTTTGCCGCTCACGTCGGTCTTCGCCGAAACAGTCACCACGATTATGCGCGAGAAAGGCGGGTACGAGAGTGCCTCCCTCCGCGAAAGCTCTTCCCTGGAAAAGCCTTCAAGATTGTACTTCTTTATGAACCTGAAGACGTCATTGCCCGGCATCCTTGTCTGGATCATGACCATGCCCTCAGGCTTTACGTATTGTGAGATGCTGCAGATCTCCTGAAAGAGAAGCTCCGATGACCTGAAATCGGGCATGTGGAGGCTGATATCAGGATTCAGGAAAACACAGAGTTTGTAACCTTCCCGCTGTCGCAGTCTCCCGGCTACCGCCTTTGTGCCGACAACGATCTCCTCTTCCTGGATAAGGTTCCCGATATTCCTCAGGTCTTTCTCCTCCCGGAGCGCATCCCTGTCGATTCTCAGGGGGGCTACGCCGAGGTATTTCTTTACGTCCGCGACAATCCGCTCTGTCCCAGCACCCACCATTCCGAGCCTTGAGCCGTGGCACTGTCTGCAGTTGTCGGTCGCCGTTGACGTGTAGTTGCAGGAATGACACTTGAGGAGCATCTTGCTTCTGTGGTAGACAAGGGGAAGGCGACACTCGGGGCACTTCTCGATGGTGCCACAGTCACCGCACTGTATCATGGCATACCCCTTCCTGTTCACGAGAAAGAGGGCATTCTCTCCACGGCTGACATATGACGAAGCAGCCTGAATCGCCCTCTTCGAAAGGTAGGGCGTAACGGCCGCGGAGGTCTTCATGTTCACGATCTCGACCCTCGGCCTTTTCATCGTTCCTTCCAGCATGAGCAATCGGTATTTGCCCTTGACGGTATTCTGATATGACTCAAGGGAGGGCGAGACCGAGGAGAGGAGGACCGTCGATTTCTCCAGATAGCCCCGCATCACTGCCACGTCCCTCGCATGGTAGCGGACACCTTCAAGATTCTTGTACGAACGGTTCTGTTCCTCGATGACTGATATGAACGACACCGAGCTCAAGGGCGCAAATACGGCGAGTCTCGTCCCCATAACAATATCGGCGCCGCCGGAGAGAATGCGGTGGATTTCCGCCCTCCTCTTCAGGTTTGAGAGCTTTCCGTGCAACACGGAGAGCCTCTCTCCGAAGGCTTCTCTCACAATCGGTTCAAGGAGCTCAATATGGGCCATCTCAGGGACAAGGACCACACAGTTCCTCGTCTCTTGCAGGATATGAAGGACAGACGAAATCTCGTGGAGTGTCGTGGCTGCTTGGAAAAGGTAGGCGGCGTATTCCTTTTTCGCAAGGGATGCACGAACAGAAGACACGACATTCGCCGAACTTTCAGGCAATAGCATATGAGGGCGCGCTTCTTCTGCCCTTCCCCCCCTCTGAGATCTTGCCTTCAGTTTTTCAACATACTCCATAAGGGCCATGCCTTTCAGCACCATCCCCTCAGGAGCGAGGTAGTATTCAGCCATCCACTTCAGGAGATCGAGGAGCGCCGTGCCGATCGCCGGCTCTGGGAGAACAATATCATGGATATCCTTTACTGCTCCCACCGGGCGCTCTGTCGCCTCCCTGACAACAATTCCGTACTGAAGGCTTTTCCGCACTTCTGCCCTCACGAGCGTCCCTGGCTTCATAACCCCGCGCTCCGAAGGCCAGAAGTAAGTAAGGGGACCGATGTTCAGGGGGAAGACGACATCATAGAAAGACATGAGGGATTGTACCATAAAGTGACGGCAGACCTCCGCCAAACAGACAAAAGACTTTTACGGCTACAAATTGAGATTGTTGCGTGACGGCAAACGTTTCCCGAAAAAAGCGGAGAACGCAGCGGCCGCTCCAACTGTTGCACCACCACGAATATCGTTTATTCACAGTGACAGCCGCACTCTAAGTTTCCTTGCTCCAACGCACATGCAATATGTAAGATATTGAAACACATCTTATCTGCATTGGCGTCAGTAATCTGCCATGAGAAGAATTCTCCATATAGATATGGATGCTTTCTTTGCCGCTGTTGAAGAAAAACGGCGCCCCGAGCTTCGTGGCAAACCCGTTGTCATAGGAGGATCGGGAGATCCCACGAAGAGAGGCGTCGTGTCAACCGCCTCCTATGAGGCTCGTAAATATGGAATTCATTCCGCTATGCCATTGCAAACAGCATACAAGCTCTGCCCTCATGCCGTCTTTCTCCCTGTCGATTACGATGAATACGCAAGGGTCTCATCAATGATTAAGGCAAAACTCAAGGAAATCAGCCCTCTCATGGAGGACGTGGGCATTGATGAGGCCTTTCTCGACATATCGGAGAATCAGAAGCCGTCTGAAGTGATTGCGACGGAAATCAAGGGTGCCATCAAAGCTGAAACCGGTCTCAGTTGCTCGATAGGTATTGCCCCCAATAAGCTTCTTGCAAAAATAGCATCAGACCTGCAGAAACCCGACGGCCTTACGGTACTGTCGACTGATGATATAGAAAAGTGCATTTGGCCTCTGCCAGTCAGGAAGCTTTGGGGTGTTGGACCCAAGACAGAGGGCTATCTCAGGGGAATGGCAATAGAGACGATTGGGGACCTGGCGAAACTCCCTCTTGAGACACTCATTGAATATTTCGGCCCCTCGTATGGGAATTACCTTCACGAGGCATCCCATGGAATCGACGACACTCCCCTAATAACCCATTGGGAACCGAAATCAGCGAGCCGTGAGACCACATTCCAGAAGGACACTGATAACTGGCAGACAATTGCCAAATGCCTGGCTGAACTGGTGAAGGATATCGTTGAGGACATCAGCGAAAGGGGATACGACGCCAGCCATGTTACAGTAAAGATTCGATTCAGCGACTTTGAGACGCATACTCGTGCTACCACACTTAAAGAACCCGCAAACAATGTGGAGATCATCAGAAAGGCGGCATTTCTGTGCCTCAGTAGATTTGAGCTGAAGAAGAAAGTGCGTTTGATTGGCGTACGAGTGGGGTTGTCCAAGAAGATTTGAATGCCAAGGAACAAAAGAATGATGCATCTGTCTATATCTACTCCTCCAGCTGAATGTTAACCGGTCCATGGGCTGTATAATATCTGATATTCAATTTCCTGAGCCTTTCCTCGGCGCGGGGATAGAGGATAATCTCCTCGACCTCAAAGCCCCCAAAGCCGGTACGGACATTCTTGAGCCTTTCCATCTTCCTTTCAGCGGATCATGTCTTCCCCGGTCTTCTCCTTCCGATAGATACCACGCGAATCGCCGAGCCGCTTGAGGCCGGCCGCTCTGCCCGCGAGTGATTCATGCCCACCGACGACGAGAACCCCTCCCTCGGTGAGCTCCCCCAAAATGCCTTCGAGGATTTTCCTCTGCAACCCTCCATCAAAATAGGTGAAGACAAGGTTCCGGCACAGTATGAGGTGGAATGTCCCTTCAGGCAATCGGCGACGAATATCCTGGCTCAGGAATTCGATGCCCTCCTTGAAGGTCGACCTGATCGAATAGATATCGCCTGAGGATGTGAACGCTTGTTCTCGTAAATCTTGAGGAAGGTCCCTGAGGCTGCTCAATCGGTAGCAGCCCTGCCGTGCCAGCTCAAGCAATCTTTCGTTTATATCCGTTGCAACTATCCGGAGGGAGATCTCTCGATGCAGGAGGGGAAGCACGCAGACATTCCAAATGATCTGCAAGGTATAGGGCTCCTCTCCTGAAGAGCAGCCTGCACTCCAGCAGCGAAGTTCCGTTCCGCCCTCATCCATGATGTTTTTTGCGAGCTCAGGAAGAACGCGGTCGCGCAATACCTCAAACACCTTACGGTCGCGGTAGAATCGCGATATCGTGACTCCGCAGAGAACGTCCATGACCTGCCACTCGTTGGGGTTGCGGGCGAGATAGTCCCTATAGGCGCTAAAGCCGGAAATACCGAGTTCTTCGATACGGCGGTTGATACGTCTGCATATCTGTTTGCGGACCTTGCGAAATCCCTCCCACCTGAGTCTGAGACGCGGCAGAGACCATTGAAGAAATTCCGTACAGCCGGTGTCCTTCATCGTAATCCTTCGACTGATCTTTTTTTTATCATCTCCCCATCCCCTTTTTCGGGCTGCAGATCCAGGGTCCTCACCACTTCGTGGGCGACCGGGCGTCCCTTGTCAGACCGCAGGGTCAACGAAAAACATTAACAGTGCCATGTGGGAAAAAGTCAAGTACTAACCCTCTCTTTAGGGGTGATGAGGTCTTTGTCGTGAAGTATTACCGCGGCAAAGCAGCACCATTCTGGTCGGTACGAATGATAAAGAAGTCTTGGAGGATAAAGTATTTCTGAGGAAACAAGCAAGCCTGATTTTCATCGATCACAGGCAGTCGGCTCAAGTATGAGGTGTTACGCATAAAGGGAAAAGGTCCTTTATGATATAATCGTGGTGCGATAGCAATGAGCTGCCTGAATATTCCGGAAGCGGAGAAGCGATGCATTCTCGAACATGAACTATTTCCTGTCACCTCGATACCAGCTGAAATGGCTCGAATTCCCGTCCCTTTATGACATGGTGAAGGATGAACTCTACGAACTCGACGATGCCGCCTTTCAGTTCCTGAGGAGGTGTGCGGATCAAGACGGCTGCGATGGGGACGAGTATGGCAGAGAGTTCCTCGACTACGTCATCGAGGAAGGTTTTCTCACTTCTAAACCTGTCAACAGCAGAAGACCGCCCATACGAAGATCTGCCGACCCCTCCTTGAGGTACCTTGAACTGCAGATAACACGGCGATGCAACCTGAGATGCGGCCATTGCTATATCGGCCCGTCCGAGGATCTTGAGCTGCCTCTTGAAACGATACTCTCCGTAATGACTGAGTTTGAAGGGATGCAGGGACTGCGGCTCCTGATCACCGGGGGTGAACCGTTGCTCCACAGAGGTTTTCAGTCTCTCAATACCGCCCTTCCTGGTTACGCCTTTCGGAAGATCCTCTTTACCAACGGTGCCCTGCTCACTGAAGCGATCATCTCCTCTCTCAACGTGGACGAGATCCAGGTGAGCATCGACGGTCTCGAAGCGGGCCATGATGCCTTAAGGGGGAAGGGGACCTACACAAAGGCTATGCATGCCATCACTTTGGGTCTTAACGCCGGCAGGGAAGTCTCTGTTTCGACGATTGTCCATGCGGAGAACCTTGAGGATTTCGATGAGATGGAGCGGTTATTCAGAGGGATCGGAGTAAAGGACTGGACCGTCGATGTTCCCTGTCTGGCGGGAAATCTTAGAGACAACCCTCGGTTCCATCTCAAACCCGGCACTTCAGGGAGATATCTAAGGTATGGGTTCGGAGAGGGTCTTCACGGAGGGGGCGACGGCTTTGCATGCGGGGCGCATCTCGCCTCTGCTATGGCTGACGGAAGTGTTGCCCGTTGTGCCTTTTACTCTCACCGTTCTGTAGGCCACATAAAGGAGGGTCTCGATGTCTGCTGGAAAAGGCTGGTGCCGGTGCGCATGGAGGAACTCGCCTGCGACTGCAATCTCAGAGACAACTGCAGAGGAGGATGCAGGTACAGGGCCGAACTCCTCGGCGACCCATACGGCAAGGATCTCTACCGGTGTGTGGCTTGCGATGTCTCTACAGGAGATACTCGGCGAGATTGATACGGTACTTGTTCGGGTCCATGGTTTTCACGATCCTCCGCAGGTACTTGCCCTGCCCATCCTTCTCTCTGAGGTCCACGACGGAGCTGTCAATCTTGGTCCCCTTGCTGTCCAAAATGATGCGGACCCTCGGTCTCTCGGGAAACATGGTATTGCCTCCGTCGACGAGTCCGAGCTCTTTTGTGTCCAGGAGCACGAGGGTGCCAATGGGGAAGACGCCGATCATGTTCACAAAGAACTTGAAGAGCAGAGGATCGAGCTGGGTGCCTGCCCTTTCCATCATGACGCTGAGGGCCTTGTCGGGCGCCAGGGGTATCCTCGAATAGACCCGCGAGGAGGTCATTGCATCATACTGATCGGCGAGGCTCACAATCTTTGAGTAAAAATCCAGCTCAAGAGGTTTGGTCAGCCTCGGATATCCCGACATATCATAGTTGAGGTGGTGCTCGAAAGTGACAATGGCTGTTCTGATGGAGGACGGATCGAGCCCCTTCAGTTTCAGGATCGCCCGCACACCCCAGGAAGGATGCTTCTTCATGATCCTCCAATCGTCTTCGTTGAAGTTCGTTGCCTTGTTGAGGATCTCTGCCGGCACGTGTATCTTCCCGATATCATGGAAGAGGGCAACGAGACCGACCTCGGTAAGGGCCTTTCTGTTCAGGCCGATCCTCTGGCCGAGGGCGATGGAGAGGATGCTGACATTTACGGAATGGTGGTAGGTGTATTCGTCATAATCCTTTATAGCCGTCATGCCGATAAGGAGCTCCTCTTCAGCAAGGATAGTATCAACCATTGATTCGACGACCCTCTTCGCCTTCTTGATGCTGACTTTTTCTCCGGTCTGTATCTTCGTAACGACCCCCTTAGTGTAGGAAACAGCATTGAAATAGGTCTTCTTGACAAGTCGTCTGATATCGTGTTCACCTTCTTCCTTCACCTTCTTCAGCGGACCGACCATGAGGGAATGGACATCTGCTATGCCTTCTGAAAGGGCAAGGAGCGGATCGCTGGCGAAGGCTGCATTGAGAAAGGCCTTCAGGAAAACCTGCATGTCCGCCGACGTGACGGGGCTCATGATGACGATACTTCCGACTCCCCGTCTCTTGAGCTCCCTGATGAGAAAGTCGAAATTGAGGAGATATTCCATAGAATATCTCACCCTTGTCTCGTTGACGTAGAAAAACTCTCCGATGAGTTCAAGGGTGAGCGTGCTGCCCGCCTTCACCACAGGATTCATGAACGAGATCAGGCGGTCTATGGCTGCCGTGACCGCGACATTCCCCGGGTCGTGTATCTGTGCGGTCCTGATGATCACCGCAAGCTGGTTAATGATATCTTTTCCGCTTCGTGATGCCTCGGTGCTCTTTTTATCCGCCATGTTCAATCCTTCTGACAGCGGTAGTCGCATACTCTTTCAGGAGGGGATTACCCGAATCCCTGAGCTTCGAGAGGACCGGAAGGGCGTCTTTGCTGTGCATCAATCCAAGACAATATGCAGCGCATGCCCTGTTCTCATCCAGGCTGCTCCTCCTGAAGAACGACCTCTTTTTCAATGTCTGGACCATGAAATCCGCGATGTCGGGACTGTTCCAGTGGGTCAGTGCCTCAAAGAACTCCTTCTTTTCTTCGAATTCCCTGCTTCTGAAATCCTTTCCTGAGATCTTCTCTATGAGCATCCTCTTTGCTGTCTCAGAACCGCTGCTCCCGAGAGATTTTGCAGCCAGCCTTCGAACCGATGAATCCTCGTCATCAAGGGCATCCTTGAGCGTCTGGAGCGACAAGGGGCTCTTCAGTTCTCCAAGGGCCTTTATCGATTCCTTGCGCACGCGCACATCGGAATGCCTTGCGGTCCCCAAAAGATACTCCACGGCCTTCTTGTCGCCGATGAGGCGCAGGACATAGATGATATTCCTGACGAGATACCACCGTGAATCGTGGAGGCCCTTTGCGAGGGCCGGTAAATCCTTTCTCCCGAGGGTAACGAGGATGTTAATGACCTGCTTCCTTCCGTGGATATTCTTCATGTCACCAAGAATTGCAATGAAGGGGGCTATGGCATTCTTGTCGAGAAAGGAGACGTATTCTTTCAGAAGCTCCTCATCAACGGGCATTGCCGCGTCGAGGATTTCGCCAACAATGCGTACGAGCTCAGGAGAGCTGACCGTGGCAGAGAGGACCCCCATCTCGCCTTTGGCTGCCTCTGAACTTGCCGGGCTTTGCATAATCTCCCCTGCCCTCTTCATGATTCCCACAGCAGTCTTCAGGTCTCCATGTCCGAGAGCATAGACAATAACGTCCGAGAAAAAACGGCAGATATCGTGGAACTCATCCGTGCTTTCAGCCTGGAAGAGCATCTCGAAGAGTATCTCCGAGAGCTTCCCTGTCTTTTCCTCCTGGTCCTTCTCTATCTCTCGGACGAGCACCTGGAGGTCTTTGTCCGAGAGATTGACGATCGATATCTCCGTGACGTCCTCAGCCCTGAAGGCATCGGCATAGGCCTTGAGAAGCTCATCAGCCTTGGGCGACTTGTCCTTTGCTTCCCTCACGGCCTCTGCTTCATAGGCATCGTCTTCAAGGAGAAAGGCCTCATCGACAACGTACTTGATGCCTTGAAAGTCTCTTTCCCACAGCAGGGTAACAATATCATCATCAACGGCCTCTCGGTCAAAATCAAGGGCGATGATCTTCAGGAATTCCTCCATCTCTTGTCTTGACAGATCTTTCTTGAAGGTCAGTTCCCTGATGCCGTCCTTGAAGAAGAAAAGGGCAAGATTGTCCTCCTTCTCGGTGTTGTGATAGATCTGTTCGGAATCAAGGAATATCTCGTTCTGCTTAATCCGCAGGCCGAGTTCATCTCTTGAACCGAAAAAATCCTGGAACTTCTGGAAGACATCATCGACCGTCCGTAGGTAAATGGGATTGTTGTCAGGATACATTCTGACGGTCTTCTTCGCCTTCAGGAAAGCCTGGACGATCTCTTTCGCCGACCTCATTTCTTCGAAGTTTCCCATGCCCCAAAATAGCACAGTTTTTGACGCAGGTCAAATGACCGGCCTCAAGTAATCTGGATCCTCCTATCACGAGCAAAATTCTTGATGATCATTGCACTCACATGGAGCCTTTGGAGCCGTAAATTCCTGGAACGTATCCCCAGCACGTCATTGTGAGGGAACCTCTCTCCCCGAATCTCTCCCTGCGTCTTCATCACTTCATGGTAGAGTTCCTTGAGTGTCTCGGCGTCAAAGGGTTTCAGGAAGAGAGGGTTGACAGTGACGTACCCTTCGGCGATATCTCTCGTGATGGCCTTTAAGCTCTTGCCCCGGATACTAGGCATGCTCGATCTTCTTCCTCACGAAGAGCCTTGACACCAAAATCCCTGCCTCATAGAGGAAGATAATAGGGACGGCCATGAGTGTCTGGTTAAAGGCATCAGGCGTCGGCGTGAGGATAGCAGCAATGACGAAGGCCAGCAAAATTGCATACTTCCTGTTCCTTGCAAGGGTCTTTGGCGTGACAATGCCCATGCGGGTCAGCAAGACAATCACAATCGGGAGTTCGAAGACTGCCCCGAAGGCAAGGATGAACTTCAGACAGAAATCAACGTAGTTACCAACCGAGAGCATGGGCGTCATGGACTCCGTTTTGTATGTCAGGAGAAAGCCCATGGCAAAGGGAAGTACAAAGAGGAAACAGAAGGCAGCGCCGAAGAGGAAGAGAACGGTAGCTGTCACCACAAAGGGTCCGACGTATTTTTTTTCCTTCTGGAGCAGCCCCGGGGATATGAACTTCCATACCTGATGAAGCAGTATCGGGAGGGTAAGGATGAGGCCAGCGACAAAAGAGACCTTGAGGTGCATCCAGAATGCCTCTCCCGGCGCGGTAAAGATAAGGGAGGCGTTCTTGATATTCGACGGCACGAGCGATATAAAGGGATACTTCATGGCAAAGCCGATCTCGAATCTCATGGGAAAGGTAAGTGCCCTGAAGAGGTCTTCGGAGTAGTTGAATGTGACAAGGAAGCCCGCAAAAAGGGCCACGAGAGAGACGACAATCCTCTTCCTCAGTTCGGAGAGGTGTTCGGTAAAAGGCATCTTCTCTTCAGTCATTCTTCGGGCTTTCCCCTTTTCTCTTTTTCATCGGAGACAGGCTCGTCGGCCTTCTCGCCTTTTTCCCGCGGTGGCTCTTCAGGCATACCTGCTAAGGACTGAGGAATGTCGGTCTTGTCAGGTTTAGCAGGCTGATCGAGTTCGGAATCAATCTGTGCCTTCGCCTCCTGGAGGGCCTTCTTCAATTCGGCAAGACCTTTGCCGAGGCTTCTGCCGAGTTCGGGCAGGCGTTTTGGGCCGAAGACAAGGAGGGCCACGACAAAGATAACGATCAACTCCTGAATTCCCAGGTCGAACATCAGTCTACCACATCATACACTTTCTTGATCTTTTGCTTTTCCACATTGAACAGGTAGGTCAATGAAAGGAGGATCCGGTATACGGGGCTTCTGTTCTTCAGGTCAAAACCGACCCCGATCGTTGTGAGGATGTCGTCGCTGGTAAAAAGCCGGTACCCAAAGCGTGCCTCCAGTCTGTCAAGTCTCCCGGAGTAGCTCTTTTTCCCATAGAGCTCGCCGAGGATCCTGAAGCTGTGTGACGCCGAGAAATCGATTCCCGCCGCAAAGGTCAAATCGTCTTTAAATCTCTCAGTGAAGGGTTTCGAATAGAAGAGATTTGCGTGTCCGTAAAAGGGGCCCACCTTTTTGCTGACCGCAAGCCCGCCGCCGATGCTCCCTTCCGTACTGATCTCATCTTTCCCTGTAGGAAGGGACCCTGTTGCTACAACGGCAACGGAGGGTCCATATTTCCCTTCGTCAAAGAACCGGTATCTGAGGGCGAGCGATGTGTCCTCAAAACCGTTGATGGGATAATCGTTGCCTCCATCGTAATAGGGAATGCTTACATCAAGCTCCAGGGAATCCAAGATCCCGTAGCCAAACTGACCGGTATACCGATAAAAGCCGGGGCGCTCGGATTTTTCGAATCCCAGGGCCATGCCGGCCTTCCCCTGCTTCAGGCTGTCCGCGCTGAATGTGGAAAAGACACCGTAAGGGGGAAGAGGTTGCGGGCCTTTCAGGTCAAGACCATGGGCATAATCTGTGAAGAGAGGGACGGCGAGGAGGAAGAAAAAGATGTATTTTTTCATCCCTTGAAAATACCAGAAAAAAACTCTATCTGTCAACGATTTACCGAGGTTGACATTCCTTCTGATTGTGATATTATGAGGAAAAGGCGGGCCACCTATGCGGTTAGGGATACACCGCCAGCTTGCCAGCGCTGAGGAAACTGCATCATTGAACGTCGTAAAAACAAGGAGGAGAGGATTATGGCTTACGCAGCAAAGGACTATTCTTCGTTGATCGGGATGGAAGGGTTCAGCGAGACCCTTTTGAAGAATCATTTCACCCTCTATCAGGGTTATGTAACGAACACGAACAAGGTGCTCGATGCCCTTGACCAGTTGTCCAAGGAGGGAAAGACAGGTTCGCCTGAATTCGCAGAGTTGAAACGACGACTGGGCTGGGAATTTAACGGGATGAGACTCCACGACTATTATTTCGAGAATCTCGGAGGCAAAGGAGGAATAAAGAGAGACGGAAGGCTCGCAAAAAAGATCGCTGAGGCCTTTGGAAGCCATGAAGCATGGGAAAAGGATTTCAGGGCGACGGGAGCAATGAGAGGGATTGGCTGGGTCGTACTCTATCAGGACAATGCGGCAGACAGGCTGATCAACTTCTGGATAAATGAACATGACGTGTCCCACCCCGCAGGATGCAGTCCGCTTCTCATCATGGACGTATTCGAGCATGCCTTCATGATCGATTACGGTCTGAAGCGAGCGGACTACATAGAAGCATTTTTTAAGAACATCAACTGGCAGTCGGCCGAGACACGGCTGAAATAAGGCCGAAGGAGGAAGCTTATGACAAAGAAGCCCATCGAGGATTCCGAGGCATTCTTGCAGCTCATCAGGGAGTGGCAGCAGCTTGAGGACAAGACCATTGAGAGCGCCGATGGCCTGATCAAGAGTTCAAAGAACCCTCTTGTGAAGATGACCATGGAGATGATAAGGCACGATTCCGAGAAACACAAGATTATGCAACAGATGCTCATCGACAGTCTGACAAAGGAGGCTATCCATCTCAGCCCCGATGACCTTGCACCACTTTCGGACATGCTCAACCGGCATCTCGAGGCAGAGGCCAAGTCCCTCGCGCTTGCCGATGCCGCTCTCGAAAAGAGCGAACTCTTCATAACGCGTTACATCCTCTCCTATCTCATTGCCGACGAGACGAAACATCATAGCCTTATCGGCAAGCTGAATGAACTGAAGAGGGCAGCGGTCTTTGTGACATAGCAGAAGAAGGGGAGAGCAGGGAGTCATGCTGCCCTCCC